>RFGQ01000741.1 GCA_003695865.1 Gemmatimonadota bacterium
CTCCAGGGGCGCGCTCGAGCGCAGTGGGCGGCGGTACTCCACGGCCTGCGCGGCCGCGAGCACTTCGATGGCCACGATCGTCTCGAATGCCTCCACCGCGGCCCATGCCTTACGGGCCGCGGCAAGCCCCATGGAGACGTGGTCCTCCTGGTTCGCCGACGTGGGCACCGAGTCCACGCTGGCCGGATGCGCCAGCACACGGAGTTCGGCGAGCAGGTCGACCGCCGTCACCTGGGCGATCATGAACCCCGAGCGGAGCCCCGGCTCCGGCGTCAGAAAGGCCGGCAGCCCCGAAAGGTCGGGGTTGAGCAGGCGCTCGATGCGGCGCTCGCAGATGGCCCCCACGTCCGCCAGCGCGATACACAGGAAGTCGAGCGCGGCCGACACGACCTGGGCGTGGAAGTTGCCGGCGCTGACCACCGCCTCCTCGTCCGGGAAGACGAGTGGGTTGTCCGTCGTCGCGTTCACCTCGGTCCGAAGCACATCCCCCACGTAGCCCAGCGCGTTGCGCGCCGCTCCGTGCACCTGGGGCATACAGCGCAGGCCGTACGCGTCCTGCACCCGTGGGTCGCCGTGGCGGTGGCTCTCGCGGATCTCCGACCCCTCGATGAGCGCGCAGAGCCGGCCTCCGGTGAGCCGCTGCCCAGGATGAGGGCGCGTGGCGTGAACCTCGCTCCGAAAGGCCTCCGGCGTGCCGAGCAACCCCTCCAGCGACAGCAGGCCGGCGACATCCGCGGTGGCGAGCGCCCGCTCCGCCCGACGAAAGGCGAGCACGCCGAGCGCCGTCGTGGCCTGGGTTCCGTTGATCAGCGCAAGGCCCTCCTTCGCCTCGAGCGTCAACGGCGTCAGCCCGGCGGCCCGCAGGGCCTCGCCGGCGGGCTGCACCCGCCCGTCCACACGCACGCGCCCCTCCCCGATGAGCGCCAGCGCCACGTGGGCCAGCGGCGCCAGATCGCCGCTCGCGCCCACCGATCCGGCCCTGGGCACGAGCGGGTGAATCCCCTGCTCGAGGCATGCGATGAGCAGTTCGACGACCTCGGGCCGGCAACCCGAGTGTCCGCGGGCCAGCGCGTTGGCGCGCAGCAGCATGATCGCGCGCACCACCTCGTCGGCGAGGGGTTCTCCGGCGCCCGCCGCGTGGCTGCGCACCAGGTTGCGCTGCAACTCGGCCTGCTCGGCGGGCGAGATACGGACATCGGCCAGGCGTCCGAAGCCCGTGGTCACCCCGTAGATCGTCTCGCCGCTCGCGAGCAGCGACTCGATGAAGGCGCGGGAGCGAGCCATCGCGGCCACCGCCTCGTCGGCCAGACGCACCGGCCGGACCCCACGCGCCACGGCCTCGACATCGGCCAGGGTCAGCGTGTGGCCGTCCACCACCACGGCATTCACCTCAACCACCCCCGCGCTCGCGCGCCTCGAACTCCTCGCGCGTGATCGTGAGTGTCTCGTCGGTCCAGTAACCCTCGAGCTCGACGCCCAACCCGTCGGCCATGCGGTTCACGAAGTTGTAGTACGCGGTCACCTGGCAGATGTCGTGAATGGCGGCATCCCCGAACCCGTGGGCCCGCAGCGCCTCCACGTCGGCAGCGGTCATGGCGCCGGGTGTGCGGGTGAGCTTGACCGCGTAGTCCAACATCGCCCGGTCCGCATCCGAGATCGGTGCGGTCCGGTAGTCCCGGGCGAGCGCGCGCGGCAGCGCCGCGTCGCCGGTGAGCGTACGGAGACCCGCTCCGTGATGGTTTATTCAGTAGAAGCAGTCGTTCGCCGCCGACACGGTCACGGCGATCATCTCGCGCTGCTCGCGCGAAAGCGGCGAGCGACCCCGCATGATGTGTGCGTAGTACTGCACGTGATACTGCATCGAGGCCGGGTTCAGGGAGTGCACCCGGATGATGTTGTCCGGGTCACCACCGTGGGCGGCGTAGCGCTCGTAGAGCTGCTCGAGCAGTCCCGTGGCTTCGTCCCGGGGCACGTAGCGGATGTAGGCCATGAGCTCGTGGGGTGGACGGTGCCGGCGCGTGGGCGCGCCGAAGACTGTAGCGCGGGCCGGGAAGATGACGGAAGACCCGCCCCCGGGCAACGTCGGCACGGGTGCGTGACGGGCGGTTGCGCGCAGGGCGGGGGCGGCGAACATTGTTCCCGCCGTGCTCCCTCGGCAGGGGGGAGGTCGATGGCATACAACTCACTGTCCCGCCGTCACTTACCAAACTCACGCTCAGGCAGTTTGTGACCCCCACATCCTCTTCGCCGCGCGGGCCGAGCCCGGCGCATGCGGCAGGCCGCCCCAGCCCCGGCGCGGCGCGCGAGACTCCCTTCACACGGCTCACACGGCGCTCCACTTCCATGCCGTTGTGTGCGCAAGCACCCCACCGCTGCGAGGCCTGACGCATGGACCAGAGCGCGGTCGCAGAAATCGTCGGAGCCATCGCGGGACTGCTCCTGGTCGCAGCCGCGACCATGGCCGCGTCGCGGCGGTTGGGTGTGCCCTTCACCGTCGCGCTCGTGCTCGTCGGCATCGGGCTGGCCGAAGCCGCCCAACTCGGCGTGGCCGCCCTCGAGCCGCTCGCGCGCCTGCGAATGCCCCCCGAGGTGGCGTTTTTCGTGTTCATGCCGACGCTGGTCTTCGAGTCGGCCTACAACCTCGACACGCGGGCCCTGCGCGAGAACCTCTCGCCGGTGCTCGCGCTCGCGATCCCCGGCCTGCTCGTCTCCACGCTTGTCATCGGCGCCTTCGTGGCGCTCTTCACCGACCTCGGGTGGGTTGCCGCGCTACTCCTCGGCTCGATTCTGAGCGCCACCGATCCGGTCGCGGTCATCGCCATCTTCCGTCAGCTGGGCGCGCCCAAACGGCTCGCGGCATTGGTGGAAGGCGAGAGTCTGTTCAACGACGCCACAGCCATCGTGCTCTCCACCATTCTGGTCGGGATGCTCGGCGCCGAGGCCGCGGTCTCTACCGGCCTGATCGCGCGCGGCGTCGCCCAGTTCGCGCTGGTGTTCTTCGGAGGGCTCCTGGTGGGCTGGGCCGCGGCCCTCGCGGTGGGCTGGGTTCTCGGGAAGGTCGAGAACGATTCGTTCATCGAGATCTCGCTCACGACCGTCCTCGCGTACTTCTCGTTCCTGCTGGCGGAGGTCACGCTCGAGCTGTCGGGCGTGATGGCGGTGGTCGCCGCCGGCGTGATGCTGGGCGGATGGGGCAAGACGAAGGTTTCCCCCGAGGTCGCCTCGTACATGCGGCCCTTCTGGGAGTACCTGTCGACCGTCGCCAACGCGTTGATCTTCCTCATGGTCGGGCTCACGATCGACCTGCCGGCTCTGGCGGCCAACCTGTTTCCGCTGCTCGTCGTGGTCGTGTCGATGACCCTGTCGCGCGCCCTCGTGATCTACGGCCTGGTGCCCGCCCTGCGGCACCTTCCCGGCGTCGATCCGATCGACCGGCGCTACCAGACGGTGATGTTCTGGGGCGGCCTGCGGGGCGGCGTGGCGCTCGCGATCGCGCTCTCGTTCCGCGAGCAGCTTCCCGCGGCCATCGCCGACGAATTCGTGGCGCTGGTGGCCGGGGCGGTGCTCTTCAGCTTGCTCGCGCAGGGGCTCACGATCGAGCGCATCGTGCGCCACTTCGGGCTCGACCAGCCCCCCCTGCCCGATCGCCTCGCCCGGCTCGAAGGCCTGATCTCGGCCAAGCGGCGGACGCTCGAGCAGGTACCCGAACTGCGCGACGGAGGCCTCTTCGCCCCGCGGGTGGCCGAGGGTGTGGTGCGCAGGTGCCGCGAGGGCCTCGCCCGTCTTCACCAGGCCCTCGACGAACTGCGGGGTCGCGAGCTCGACGTCGACCAGGAGCGGCGACTGCTCTACCTGCGCTGCTTCGCGGCCGAACGGAACCTGTACTTCCGCATGTTCTCGCGGGGGCACCTGTCCGAGCGCGCGTTCCGCAACCTGAGTCACTCGATCGAGCTGCAGACCGAGGCAATCCGGCACGAAGGGCACCTGCCCAGCTTCACGCTCCATCCGCCCACGGGAGAGCGCTTCGAGACCGTCTTCTACCGCTTCATCGACTCGCTGCCCTGGATCGGCCGACGCGTGGAGTCGCTGCGTGCGGCCCGCACCGCCCGCGACTACGAGGTCGCGTGGGCTCGCTCCCGGGGCTCCCACCGCGTGCTCGGCGTGCTCGACGAGCTCGCCGGCGTCGACGCAGCGCGTCCCGAGGTCGTCGAGCAGGCGCGGGCTTCGTACCAGTACTGGCACGAGGGCGCTCGCGGGCGCCTGGACCAGAACGCCGAGCAGTTTCCCGAGTTCGTCAGCGCCACGCAGGAGCGCCTGGCCGATCGCCTGGTGCTGCACGCCGAGCGGGAGGCGATCGAGGAGCGCGCCCACGCGGGCATCATCCCCGAGGGCGTCGCCGAAGCCATGCTGGCCGAGATGGCCGAAGAGCTGCGGGCGCTGCGGGCCACCGAGGTGCGGCGCCTGCGGATCGAGCCTGGCGAGCTTCTCAAGAAGGTGCCCTTCTTCCGCGACATGCCCGAAGCGGACTTCGAGGCCGTGGCCGCCCGCCTGCGGCCCCGCACCGCTCCGGCCGGCGACACGATCGTGCGTCAGGGTGACCGCGGCGACGCGATGTTTCTGGTGGCGCGGGGCGTGGTGCGGGTCAAACGCACCGACGACGGGATCACCCGCGACGTGGCCACCCTCATCGCCGGGGACTTCTTCGGCGAGATGGCCCTCCTCCACGGCACGCGTCGCACGGCCACCTGTCGCGCCGTCACGCCCTGTGCGCTCTACGAGCTGCGCCGTCAGGACCTCGAGGCCGTGCTCGCCACGCATCCCGGTATCCGGCAAGTGCTCGAAGAGACTGCAGCCCGTCGCCGGGCCGAACTCGACGAACTCGCGGCGCTGGAACGCGGGTCGCTCGAAGGCGCAACGACGGCGCCCGCGCCGACCGAGGCCTGAGGGAGAGCCCTCTGCGGGGGAACGCGCCTGGCGCGGCGGGACGGCCCCCCGCCGCCGGCCGCACCACCGGGCGTACGGGTCTTGGCTGGACACGGGGCCTCGCAGCCCGCAGTATGGGGAGATTTCTCGCCGGCGACGGTGGCTCCGTGAGCCGATGCCGGAGCGCGCCGGCGAGGCCGTAGTGGAAAGGACAGGCATGGAACCCACAGCCGACGAGCGGCGCACCGGCGAGGACCGGCGCGCCTTCGATCGACGCCACCTCGACCGCCGCAGCGGGCAGGAACGCCGTCTGGGTACGGGACGTCGGATCTGGAACCGGCGGCTCGTCGACATCCCCGTCGCCGTCGACCGCCGGCGGGCCGAACGACGGGTCGAGAGCCGGCGCAGAACCGGAGAGGACCGGCGCGAGACGGAGCGGAGGCGAGAGGATCGCCGCCTCGGGACGGACCGGCGCCAGGAGGGGCACGCGGCCTGAACCGACGGCCGGCGCGGCGGGGAACCCTGGGCCGGCTCGCCGCGTTCGGGGGTTGGTCACGAACCTCATCCCCGCGCCGCCCCATGAAGACAGCTCGCTGGAGGATCGCCCTCCTCGCCGCCTGCCTCACGGCGTGCGGTGGAGGCGACACCGCCGGTCCGGACGAACCCCGTCCTCCGGCCGAATCCGAGTGTGTGATCGACCGCGCCCTCTTCGACGAGGGCGGGGTCGGCCGGGATCAGATTCCGGCCCTCACGGACCCCCGCTTCGTCCCCGCCGGGAACGACGAAGCGTCGTACCTGCTCCCTACGGACCGCGTCGTGGGGCTCGTCGTCGAGGGGCGCGCGCTGGCCATTCCCCACAACATCCTGTGGTGGCACGAGATCGTGAACCTCAACCTTCCGGGGCTGCAGGTCGCCGTCACCTACTGCCCGCTGACCGGTTCGGCCATCGCGTTCGACCGAGCGGCGGTCGACGGCGCCGAGTTCGGCGTCTCGGGCCTCCTCTTCCAGAACAACCTCATCATGTTCGACCGGAGCGGCCTTGAAACGCTCTGGCCGCAGATGCTCGGCCTGGGCGCATGCGGCCTGCGTAAGGGGCTGGTGCTCCCGAGGGTGCCGGTCACCGAGATGACCTGGCAGGCGTGGCTCGGCCGACATCCGAACACCGAGGTCGTCTCCGGCGAGACCGGTTTCAGCCGCGACTACACCCGCTACCCCTACGGGGAGTACGAGCGCCTCGACGAGCCCCCGTTCATCCCTGGGCACCGCGATCCGCGCAGACCGCCCAAGGAGCGGGTGCTCGGCGTGGCCGGCCCTCAGGGCGACGCCCTCGCCTTCCCCTTCCTCGCCCTCGACGCCCTCGGGCCGGTGGGGGCCGTGAACGAGACGGTCGACGGCGCACCCGTGTTGGCCGTATGGGACCGGGCGGGCGCGTCGGCGCTGGCGTTCTCGCGTCGACCGGTGAGCGACGTGGCCCTCCCGGGGTCGGACCCGGGGGTGCTCACGTTCCGGGTGGAGGATGGGCGGCTCGTCGACGACCAGACCGGAACGATCTGGGATGTCGACGGGCGCCCGATCAGCGGCGAACTCGTCGGGTGGCGGCTCCCGCAGCTCGACAACGCCTTCGTGGCCTTCTGGTTCGCCTGGTCGAGCTTCCACCGCGACACCCGGCTCTGGACGAACTGAGGCGGACGCCCACCGGTGAACGGGCTGGGCGGCGGGGCGGACGGCGCGGGCCGTCCGCCCCGCGACGCTTCAGTGCACGATCACGCGCCCATCCAGGTCGTCGGGCGCCGGCACGCCCACCAGGTGTGCGAGCGTCGGCGCCACGTCCACGGTCGAGACGCGCTCGTCCGTGCGGCCCGGCTCCACCCCCGGCCCGTAGAAGATCACGGGCACCCAACGGTCGTAGAGGTAGGGCGACCCGTGCGTGGTGCCGCGGGGCCCGCCGATCAGGTTCGGTCGCAGCCGCAGATCGACGCCAAGCGGCCCCAACTGCCCGGTGAAGCGGGTGCGCGAGTGGGAGTGCGCATAGAGCACCGCAAAGCTGTCGGCCGGCTCGTTCTCCAGCTCCGCGAACGTGTAGGCCGCCTCGATGTCGGGGTCGGCCACAAGCCGCTCCGCCAGCGCTTTCGCCAGCTCGTCGCCTTCGAGGCCCGACGCCATCACCTCGCGCACCAACGCACCCAGCCGCTGCCCGAACGCCGGACCGATGCGCCCACCGGGCGGGTCCAGATACTCGGGCACCGGCAACACGCCGTGATCGGCCGAAAACGCTAGCGTCCAGCCGTCGGGGCCCACCGTCCGGTCGAGGAAGGCGAAGAACGCACCCAGCTCGCGGTCGAGGCGGAGCAGGTTGTCGAGCTGCTCGCGCGAGAAGGGCCCGTAGCCGTGTCCAATGATGTCCGTCTGCGAGAGTGACACCGCGAGGAAGTCGAGGTGCCCCTGCTGGCCCAGGCCGAGCGTCTCGACCGCCCGCTCGGCGAACGCCAGCGTCGCCCGGTCGGGGGCCGGCGTGCCCGCGCGCCACAGGTTGAGTGCCGCTTCGGTGGTATCGCGGGCCTCGTCCGCCGCCCGGTGCGTGAAGTAGGTGTGCGTCCCGTCTCCTTCGGCCGAGGCCGTGTCGGGCCGCGACCGGCCCGCGAGCACGGGCGGCACCAGGCTCTCCCACTCCACGTCCGCGTAGAGACGGGGCATGTCGTCTGCGTTGAAACGCTGCACCCATCCCGGCAGGGTGTCGTGATAGAACGTGGACGTGCTGAACACGCCGCCCTGAGGGATCAGCCAGAACACCTCGCCCCGGGCGCGCGCCGACAGCCCGATCGCCGCACGGTCCTTGCGGGACACCGACACCACCCGCGCTCGTGGCTCCGCCTCCCTGATCCACTGCGCGATTCCGTCCCGGGTCACGTTCTTGGGTGAGCGGCCCTCGAGGTCGGGAAAAGCGACGATGGGCGCGTCACGGTCGCGCATGCTGTAGACGTTGTCGCGCTGGCCGTCACGGATCTCGAACCAGCTGTTCCCCACGATCCCGTGCCGGGTGGGATACACACCGGTCGCGAGCGTCGTATGCCCGGGCGCCGTGGCCGTCATGGCATGGTCGTGCGTCGCCCGCGTGAAGACACGGCCGCGGTCCAGCAGGCGGCGAAGGCCCCCGGAGTAGAGGTCGTCGTAACGCTCCAGCATGTCGTGGCGGAGCTGATCGACGGCCATGAGCACCACGAGCGTGGGCTGGCGCGTTGCGCCCGGCTCGCCGTCCGTCTGAGCCGCTGCGACCGGGGCCGCGTTCGCCGCCGAGATCGCCGCCGCCGCGATCGCGATGCACGCCAGTGCCGTCGGTCTGCGCCGCGGCACCCTGCTGTTCCGCATCAACCCGTCCTCCTTACGTTGGCCGTTGTCGAGAGGCGGTGCGCAGCGCGCCGCCCCGCCCCGCTCGAAGGCCGGCCCCATGGACGCGGCCCCCTGCGCGAAGCGCCCCCAATACTGGGCCGATCGCCCGGGTCCGTACACCCCGTAGACCGCCGGGTTACCGCCGGGTTACACTTTCTCGTTCGCGCCGCCGCCCTGCGGCGGAGTCACGCAAGAGCAACCCGGTCCACGCTCGAGGAACTCACGATGTCCGACGCGGCCCACGCCTCAGACGCGCCTCGCGACTTCATCCGGGCCATCGTTCAGCGCGACGTGGAGGCCGGGACGCACGGGGGCCGTGTGATCACGCGCTTTCCGCCCGAACCGAACGGCTTCCTGCACATCGGACACGCAAAGTCCATCTGCCTCAACTTCGGTGTGGCCGCCGAGCACGGCGGACGCACGCACCTGCGTTTCGACGACACGAATCCGACCACCGAGGACATGCGCTTCGTCGAGGCCATCCAGGAGGACGTCCGCTGGCTGGGCTTCGACTGGGGCGAGCACCTGTACTTCGCCTCGGACTACTTCGAGCGCCTTTACGAGTACGCCGAGGAACTCATCCGCAAGGGACTCGCCTACGTCGACAGCCAGAGCGAGGAAGATATCCGCGAAGGCCGCGGCAGCGTGACCGAGCCCGGCGTCGAGAGCCCCTACCGGGCCCGCCCGGCAGAAGAGAATCTCGACCTGTTCCGCCGCATGCGGGCCGGCGAGTTCGAGGACGGCGCCCACGTGTTGCGCGCCCGCATCGACATGAGCTCGCCCAACATGCTCATGCGCGACCCCCTCCTCTACCGCATCCGCCACGCTCACCACTACCGCACGGGCGACGCGTGGTGCATCTACCCGCTCTACGACTTCGCCCACTGTCTCTCGGACTCGATCGAGGGCATCACGCACTCCATCTGTACGCTCGAGTTCGAGAACAACCGCGAGCTCTACGACTGGATCCTCGACCACCTGGACGTGCCCCAGCCTCGGCCGCGCCAGTACGAGTTCAACCGGCTGAACCTCGAATACACGGTGCTCTCCAAGCGCAAGCTCCTGCGCCTGGTGGGAGAGGGCCACGTCGAGGGTTGGGACGATCCCCGCATGCCCACGCTCGCCGGGCTGCGGCGCCGGGGCGTGACGCCCGAGGCGATTCGCACGTTCTGCGACATGGTCGGCGTCGCGAAGACCGACTCCCGCGTAGACCTCGACAAGCTGGAGTACGCGATCCGAGACGACCTGAACCGGCGCGCACCCCGGGCGATGGCCGTGCTGCGTCCGCTCAAGCTCGTGATCGAGAACTACCCCGAGGACCGTGAAGAGCGCTTCGAGGCCCCCGCCTTCCCCCCGGACGTGGGCGGCGAGGGTTCGCGGGCGCTGCCCTTCGGGCGCGAGATCTTCATCGACGCCGGCGACTTCGCACTCGAGCCGCCGCCGGGCTTCCACCGGCTCGCCCCCGGGCGCGAGGTCCGCCTCAAGTACGCGTACCTGGTGCGCTGCACCGACGTCGTGCGCGACGCCGAGGGACGCGTGGTGGAGCTGCGAGCCACCTACGACCCCGAGTCGCGGGGTGGCAGGGCGCCCGACGGCCGGCGCGTGAAGGGAACGATCCACTGGGTGTCGGCCGCGCACGCCGTGCCCCTCACCGTGCGCCAGTACGACCGTCTCTTCAGCGTGCCGGATCCGGACGACGTGCCGGAAGGCGAAGACTTTCTCGCCAACCTCAACCCCGAGTCGCTGGTGACGGTCGAGGCGTTCGGCGAACCCGGGCTCGCCGATGTGGCCCCCGGCGAGCACCGGCAATTCGAACGCCTGGGGTACTTCGTGGCCGACCCGGTGGACTCGTCGCCCGGGCGCCCCGTGTTCAAC
>RFGQ01000742.1 GCA_003695865.1 Gemmatimonadota bacterium
CATCGGCGATCTCGAGGATCTTTCCGTCCGCGGGTGAGACCACCACCTCTTCGTCGGGCGGTGGCGTGCGGGGCGGGTCGCGGAAGAACCAGACGACGAGCGCCGCCAGGGCGAGCACCGGCACGGTGACCGCCCAGGCCCAGGGGGCGATCAGCCAGGGCAGCGGCAGGGTCACGAGGGCCAGCAGCAGCGCGCCCGCGATGAACGGGGCGCCCTCGGGGGCGAGTCTCACGGCGCAGGCTCTTCTTGCGGTGCCGGACGGCTCGCGGACGGCGACGCCACGAACGCGTCGAGCTCGACGCCGGTAAGGCGCCGAAAGATCTCCTGATAGCGTCGGGTCGTCTCGTGCACCACGTGATCCGGCAGGTCGGGCGGCGGTGGGCGCTTGTCCCAGTTCAGGCTGTCGAGATAGTCGCGAATGGGCTGCTTGTCGAGCGAGGGCTGACCCCGGCCCGGCTGGTACGTGTCTGCCGGCCAGTAGCGCGACGAGTCGGGCGTGAGCACCTCGTCGATCAGCAGGATGCGTCCGTCGGCGGTTCGCCCGAACTCGAACTTGGTGTCGGCGAGGATGATGCCGCGCTCGGCCGCGGTGGCGCGTCCGTGCTCGTAGATCGCCAGGCTCGTGTCGCGCAGCCAGTCCGCCGTCTCGGCCCCCTCCAGCTCGACCACGGTGTCGAAGGTGATGTTCTCGTCGTGGCCCTCCACCGCCTTCGTCGCCGGTGAAAAGATGGGTGGGTCGAGTCGCTGGCTCTCGACGAGGCCCTCGGGCAGCGGCTCGCCCGCGAGCGTGCCCGAGCGGCGGTACTCCTTCCACGCCGAGCCCGAGATGTAGCCCCGGATCACACACTCCACCATGATGGGGTCGGTGCGGTGCACGAGCATCGCGCGGCGCGCCCACGCCTCGCGGTACGGCTCGAGTTCGGGCACCGCCCGCACGATTTCGTCCGGGTCGGCCGTGATCAGATGATGGTCGATGCCGAGCGCTTCGAGGCGCGCGAGCCACCAGGCCGTGATCTGCGTGAGCACTTCACCCTTGCGGGGGACGGGCTGCGGCAACACCACGTCGAAAGCGCTCACGCGGTCGCTCGCCACCATGAGCAGGCGATCGTCGCCGACGGCGTACACGTCGCGCACCTTGCCGCGGCGCGCGAGGGGAAGGGGCAGATCCGACGTGTGGACGGTGGACTCAGACGCGGACATCGGGCTCTCCCAGGCGCTCGTGCGCGCCGGCTGCGAGTCGGTCGAGCACGGGCCGCACGTGCTCTTCGAGAAAACGGTCGACCTGTTCGGGGGCGCGGCCGACGAAGCGACCGGGGTCGATCAGTCGCTGGAGCTGCTCTCGGTCCAGGCCGAAGCGTGCGTCGGCCGCGATGCGTTCGAGCAGATCGGGCGGTGCTCCCTCGTCCTTCATGCGGCGCGCGGCCTCCAGGCTGTGCGTGCGAATGGCCTCGTGCAACTCCTGGCGGTCGCCGCCCGCGCGCACCGCGTGCATGAGAATCACCTCGCTGGCCATGAACGGCAGGTGCTGTTGCAGGTTCGCCTCGACCACGCGTGGGTTCACGATCAGGCCGCGGGCCACGTTTTCGGCGAGGACGAGCGCGCCGTCGAGTGCCAGGAACGCGTCGGGCAGCGAAAGCCGCCGGTTGGCACTGTCGTCGAGCGTGCGCTCGAGCCATTGCGTGGCCGCGGTCTGGTAGGGATCCTGCAGCAGCGTGATCACGTGGCGCGCCACCGCGCAGATGCGTTCGGCGCGCATCGGGTTCCGCTTGTAGGGCATGGCGGACGACCCGATCTGCTCGGCCTCGAAGGGCTCCTCCACCTCGCGCAGGTGGGCCAGCAGGCGCAGGTCGTGCCCCATCTTCGACAGCGACGCCGCGACGCCCGCCAGCGTCGCCACCAGCGCTGCGTCGACCTTGCGCGGGTAGGTCTGCCCGCTCACGGGATAGCGCTCCTCGAAGCCCATGCGGCGGGCCACGCCCTCGTCCAGCGCGTCGACCCGCCCTCCGTCTCCCTCGAAGAGCTCGAGGAACGAGGCCTGGGTGCCCGTCGTACCCCTCACGCCGCGGAAGCGAATCGTGGCCAGCCGGTACTCGAGTTCTTCCAGATCGAGCAGCAGGTCCTGGAGCCACAGCGCCGCGCGCTTACCCACCGTCGTGGGCTGTGCGGGCTGGAAGTGGGTGTAGCCCAGGCAGGGAAGGGCCCGGTGTCGGCGGGCGAAGTCCGCGAGAGCCTCGGCCGTCCGCACGACGCGGTCGCGCACCAGCGCCAGCGCGTCGCGGTGGAGGATGAGGTCGGTGTTGTCACCGATGAAGCAGCTCGTCGCGCCCAGGTGGATGATGCCCCGCGCCGCCGGTGCGTCGTCGCCGAACAGGTGCACGTGGGCCATCACGTCGTGGCGGAAGCGCCGCTCGTACTCCGCCGCACGCTCGAGGTCGATGTCGTCGAGGTGCGCGCGCATCTGCTCGAGCGCCTCGGCGGGGATGGCGAGGCCGAGTTCGGCCTGCGTTTCCGCCAGCGCGAGCCACAGACGGCGCCAGGTGCCGAAGCGTCGCGCCGGCGAGAAGATCGCCTGCATCTCGGCCGAGGCGTAGCGCTCCGCGAGCGGATGGCGGTATCCGGTCGTCATCGCGCCTCCCGCTTCGGCGGCCCCGCCGGACCGCGCGCGCGCCGGAGCGGAGTGCCGGCCCGACGCTCACACACCGGCACGTCTCCAGTAGAAGACGACCCGCGACACGGCGCCGCCCCGCTCGAACCAGAGGTCGACCTGGCCGGAAACGGTGCGCAGTAGCCGGGCCGCCTGTTCGGCGCTCGTGATGCGCGCCCGGTTGATCTGCAGGATCACGTCGCCCTCGCGGAGCGGGAGCTGCCGGGCCAGCTCGGGACCGATGGAAACGACGAGCGCGCCCGCGTCGAAGCGCAGACCCCGCTCGTCGCGGATCGCCGGCGTGACCGTGACGAGTTCGAGCTGCTCCAACGCCGTCACGCGCGCGGCGGACTCCGACGGAAGCGTGGACGCCTCGAGCGTGAGCGTGCGCGAGCGCCCCTCGACCGTCAGTGCGACCTCGTCTCCGGGACGCAGGTCGAGCAGTACCGCCTGGTAGTCGAGCGGGGTCATCAGGCGGCGTCCGTTCGCCTCCAGGAGCCGGTCGCCGGGCCGCAGACCCGCCGAAGTGGCGGGCGAGTTCGGGGTGACCCGCGCCACCACGACGCCCCGCGTGCGGCCCCAGATGTCCTGTTCGGAGGGCTCGACGTCCATGCCGAGCCAGGCGCGCCGGACTTCGCCGTGATCGATGAGGTCGCCCGCCACGAGGAGGGCCCGGTCGATGGGAATCGCGAACCCCAGCCCCTCGCTGCCCCCGCTGCGCGAGAAGATCGAACTGTTGACGCCGATCACGCGGCCTTCGGCGTCGACGAGCGGCCCACCCGAATTGCCGGGGTTGATCGAGGCGTCGGTCTGGATCATCCCCAGGTAGAATCCCGCCTCGCGCCCCGACGGCGTGAGGTTCCGGTTGAGTGCGCTGATCACCCCGGCCGTTACGGTCGGCTCGGGATCCGAGAGCAGGGTCGCCAGCGGGTTGCCGATGGCGAGCGCCCATTCACCGATGAGCAGGTCGTGCGAGGTGCCGAGCGGGGCCACGGGCAGGTCCCGGCCGTCGATGCGCAGCACCGCCACGTCGGCCAGCGGGTCGGTGCCGATGAGCCGGGCCTCGAAGTCGCGCCCGTCGGGCAGCGTCACCTGGATCCGCTCGGCCCCGTCGATCACGTGGTCGTTGGTGATGATGTAGCCGTCGGGCCGGAAGATGAATCCGGACCCGAAGCCGACCGCCTGGCGGGTACGCGGCACGCCGAAGAAGTCGTTGAAGAACGACGGCGCACGGTACTCTCGGCGCAGCGTGCTGATCGACACGACGGCCGGCGAAACGCGCCGGGCCGCGCGCACGATCGCCGAGGTGCGGCCGTCGTCGACCTCCTGCGTCGCCGCCGCCGGTTCGCGCGCGGGGGCCGCGCGGCGGGGGAGCATCGTCGCCCCGGCGAGCGCGGCGGCGGGGTCTTCCACGCTTCGGCCGGGTGCCTCGGCCGCGGCGGTGGTCGCGGACGCCTCGCGCGCGCGGCCGTCCCGGCATCCGCCCACGACGAGGAC
>RFGQ01000743.1 GCA_003695865.1 Gemmatimonadota bacterium
GCCGGGCGCGACCGAGAGACGAAGGTGCGGCGGGACGAAGTCGGCGAGGGCGAAGGAGTCCGCGTGCTGGGTCACCCGAGCGAGCGGAAGGCCCACGTATTTCTCGGGCACATCCTGGCCTGCGAAGAGCGAGAGTCTGGGCCGCAGACGCGGTATCGCCAGCGCGTCCTCGCCCGTGTTCTCGTCCACGACGTGGCGGGTCTCGACGGAGCGGTACCGGGGCAACGATCCGGAGACCGGGCGATCGGGGTCCCGTGCCCTCGGCACCGTGAGGTGGACGAGAACCGGGAAGCTCTCTTCCTGCTCCTGAAGCACCTTCAGGTCGAGAACGAGGTCACCGTCCTGCACGGGATCGTACTCGACCACGAGGCCGTCGGGCAGGATAGCGGAGAGCCTGGTGACGCGCAGTGCGCCGCTGGCAAGCTGGACGCTGTCGAATGCGAGTTCGCGGACGCCCCAGTGGTAGGGCGAGGCGTGCGCGGCGTGGAGCGCGGCGAGGGCTTCCTGGCGCTGATCCGCCTGCTGGAAGTGCTGGGGTGCGAGGAACATCCCCTCGTGCCACTGCACCGCATCGGGGATCCTCGCATCGCCACTCGCCATCGATCGCCCCTCCTCAGTTCTCGTCCGGCACGACCTGGAAGTCCCGCTCCCCCAGGACGAGCGTGAAGCGCTGCAGGTGACCCACCCGGGCTCGGTGCGGGCCTGGTGTCAGGTAGTCGGCGAAAATGATCAACGCAACCCCGCTCCTGCCCATCGGGAGCCGGTCGAAGCGACGTGCCTGGCCGGGCACGAACTCCCAGTGCTCCGCGTGGAGCGAACCCGGATGGTCGCGCAGCAGTTGATCCCGCTGTTGAAACCACTGCCGGGCGGTCAGCGGCAGCACGACGCCCAGAGTCTCCTTGTCTCGCACCAGGACCAGGTCGACGGGGACAGGCGAACGGTCGTTCGCCCGTGCGTGCACGCGCACGGCGAAGCGCTCGGTGTGCACCCGAGGGCCCCTGCAGCCCGCGGCGAGTGCCGTGCCGGCGACCACGAGGCACGCCAGCCGGGTGCGTACCGTACGCCCTAGGTTCACCGCGGCCGCGCGGGCACCACGATCGCCGGCAGACGCGATGCGCTGCGGAACGCCGCCGCGCGTGCCTCGGCCTGATCTTCGGTGCCAACGAACGAGAGGCGAACCAGGCGCAGCCAGTCTCCGAACCGGCTGCGCGCCTGCACGATCAC
>RFGQ01000744.1 GCA_003695865.1 Gemmatimonadota bacterium
CAGTAGGGCTGCTCCGGATTCCGCCGGAAGAAGCCCTGATGCTCGTCCTCGGCCGGCCAGAAGTCCTCGAAGGGCACCACCTGGGTGACGATGGGCGCCCCGAACACGCCCTCGGACTCCAGCCGGCCGATCGTCTCACGAGCCACGCGCGCCTGTTCTTCACCGTGCGTGAGGATGATCGAGCGGTACTGCGTGCCCACGTCCGGGCCCTGACGGTCGGGCGTCGTGGGGTCGTGCACCGAAAAGAAGATCTCGAGCAACGTCTCGTAGGGGAGCACCCGGGGATCGAACCTCACCTGCACGACCTCGGCATGGCCGGTCCGGCCGCCGCACACCTCGCGGTACGTGGGCTCGGGCGTCGTGCCCCCCGCGTACCCCGACACGACCCCATGCACGCCGCGTACCTGCTCGAACACGGCCTCGATGCACCAGAAGCAGCCGCCCCCGAGCGTGGCGAACTCGAGCCCGTCGCCCAGGGGGTCGGGTGGAACCGGAGGCGGATCGGGCGGGACCGGAGGCATGCCGCTCATCCGACGGTGGCCCAGCACTCGATCTCGACGCGCGCGCCCAGGGCGAGCCCCGACGCCCCGAACGCCGACCGCGCCGGCTTGTGCTCGGGGAAGAAGGTCGTGTAGACCTCGTTCATGGCGGGCCACTCCGCCATGTCGGCGAGCATGGCCGTGCACTTCACGACGCGGTCCATGGACGAGCCGTAGCGCTCGAGCGTCGCGCGGATGTTCTCGAGCGTCTGGCGCGTCTCCGGGCCGATGCCTCCCCCGACGAGCTGCCGCGTCGCCGGGTCGCGCCCGATCTGACCCGACAGGATGAGCAGATCTCCGACGCGCACCGCCTCGCTGAACGGCAGGCCTTCGGCGCGCCGTTCCTCGCTCATCAGATACTCCACCTCGGGCCGGGCCCCATCGCCGGCGCCCTCGCGCGAAGCGGGCTGGTCGACCGGTTCGAGGCGGCAGCCGGTGAGCGCCAGCGCGGCGACGGCGAGGGGCAGGAAGCGGCAGCGTGGGTGGAGCGACATGGCCGGGTCTCCTGGCGTGCACCCGCAGCGGGCGGGACGAGTGTGAACATCCGAGCGCGCGGCGAACCGCGGGGACTTCAACATAGTGCCCCTCCCCCGGTCGCGCCTTCCCGCCGCGCCGGGTCTGGCGCGCGGAAGGAACACGCCCGACAATGGGGCACACCCGCCACCCCGCGTGGCCGCACCGTCGCCCGAACACCGCCACACCGACCCGCCGCGGAGGCTCCTCCGCGGTCACCGCACGGAGGACCCGGATGTTCCGATCCGCACGCACCACGGCCCGGCTCGCGGCTCTGGCCGCCCTGACCCTCGTGGGGCTCGCTGCCTGCGAGTCCGCCGACTCGCGCACGTACGTGACGCTGCTGGGCGCCGACACGATCTCGATCGAGCACTTCACCCGCAGCGACACGGCGATCGTGGGCGAGTTGCTCGTCCGCTCGCCTTACACCCACCGCATCCGCTACCACGCCTCGCTGGGCGAGGACGGCACGATCGACCGCCTCGAGGCCACGATGGAGACGCCGCCCGAGAACCCGGAGGGCCCCGAGCCCGTCCACTGGGTCGCCGAAATCGGCCAGGGCGAGGCGCGCGTGACGGTCGAGGGCGGCCGCGCCGCGGGGGAGCGTACCTTCGCGGCCGCCGCGGACGCGATTCCCACGCTCGGTCGCGCGAGCATCTCGGCCTTCGCGCTCGAGCAGGCGATCCGCCAGGCGAGGGCGGCCGGTGAGGACGAGCACGCGCTCGAGCTCGTGTATCCGACCCGTCCCCAGCCGGTCCCGAACAGCATCACGCGGGTGGCCGGTGACACGGTCGTCTACTCGTTCTTCGGGCGCCCGTTCAGGGCGTGGACCGACGCCGACGGCGCGCTCGCAGGAGCGGACGGCTCGGCCACCACGATGAAGGCGACCGTCACGCGCTCCGCCGCCGAGATCGACCTCGACGCCCGGGCCGCGGCCTGGGCCGCGGCCGACGCACGGGGCGAGGGCATGGGCGTGGCCTCGCCCGGCGCCACCGAGACGGCCACCGTGCACGGCGCCACGCTCGAGATCGCCTACTCGCAGCCTGCCAAGCGCGGCCGCGAGATCTGGGGCGGGCTGGTGCCGCACGGCGAGGTGTGGCGGACGGGCGCAAACGCCGCGACGATGTTCTCGACGAACCGCGACCTGCGGCTGGGCGACCTCGACGTGCCGGCGGGCAGCTACACGCTGTGGAGCATCTACGACGAGTCCGGCGGCCAGCTCATCGTCAACAAGCAGACCGGCCAGTGGGGCACGCAGTACGATCCCGAGCAGGACCTCGGGCGCGTGCCCATGGAGCGCAGCGAACTGGCCGAGCCGGTGGAGCGCTTCACGTTCCGCATCGAAGAGACGCCCGAGGGCGGGGTGATCCACCTGGACTGGGACCGCACGCGCTGGTCGGTGCCGTTCACCGTGCGCTGACGCGCACGAGCGGAACGCCCGAGCCCACGTGAGCGGCGAGACCGTGCTCACCGTCGCCGTGGAGGCCGCCGACTGCGAAGTCGGTGGCCTCCTCGTGCGTCCGCCCGACGCCCGCGCCCTCTACGTGCTGGCGCACGGAGCGGGCGCGGGCATGCGGCACGCGTTCATGACGGCCGTGGCCGAGCACCTGGCGGGCAGGCGCATCGCCACGCTCCGCTACGAGTTTCCCTACATGGCCGCCGGTCGGCGCTATCCCGACCGGGCGCCGCGCCTGGTCGCCACCGTGCGCGCGGCCGTCGAGGCGGCGCGCGAGGCGGCGGGCGATCTGCCCCTGATCGCGGGCGGCAAGTCCATGGGCGGCCGCATGACCTCCACGGCCCAGGCCGAAGAACCGCTTCCGGGGGTGCGTGCCCTGGCCTTTCTGGGCTTCCCCCTGCATCCCCCGGCCCGCCCGGGCGTGGAGCGCGCCGCCCACCTGGCGCACGTGCGCGTGCCCATGCTGTTCGTCCAGGGCACGCGCGACACCTTCGCCCGGCCCGACCTACTCGCGGCCACGCTGGCCGGCCTTCCCCTCGCGCGCCTGCACGAGGTCGCCCACGCCGACCACGGCTTCGGCGTGCTGAAGCGGTCGGGCCGCACCCCGGACGACGTGCTCGACGAGATCGCGAACGTGGTGGCCGGGTGGGTGGGTGAGGTGACCTGACCTACCCCACCAACCCCGCGAGCCGCTCGAGCGCACCCGCCAGATCGGGACGGGTGTCGAGCACGGGCAGCAGGGGATCTCCACCCCGCAGGCGTTTCATGCGGGCCGGAACGGTGCGGATGGTGTGCGCGCGCACGTCGAGGCCGCGCTTGACCTCGGACCACCGCAGTGGCGTCGACACGGCCGCTTCGGGCACCGGCCTCGCGCTGAAGGGGGCGACCAGCAACTGGCCGTGGCCGTTCTGCAGGTAGTCCACATAGACCTTGCCTTCGCGCGCCCGCACCTGCCGCGTGACCGTGGCGATGTCGGGCAGCTCGGCCACGACGACGTTGGCGAGCAGATGGCCCAACATGCGGGACTGTTCGTAGGTGAAGGCCCGCCCGAGGGGCAGCAACACGTGCAGCCCCGTCGAGCCGCTCGTCTTCACGAACGCGGGCAGCTCGATGTGCTCGCACACCTGTCGGATGAGCCGGGCCACCTTCACCACGTGCTCGAAGGGCGCGCCCTTGGGATCGAGGTCCAGGATGCACCAGTCGGGCTGCCCGAGCGTGGCCACCCGGCTCGACCAGACGTGCAGGACGATCGCCGCCGAGTTCGCCACGTAGAGCAGGGATTCGAGGTCTTCGACCACGAAGTAGTCGAGCTCCCGCTCCGAGCCCTCGCTCCACACGCGCACGGTGCGAATCCACTCGGGCGCCCACTCGGGCGCGTTCTTCTGGTAGAACGAGTTCCCGTCGATCCCGTCCGGATAGCGAGTGAGCACCAGGCATCGGTCCTCGAGGTAGGGCTCCATCCAGGGCCATACCGCCCGGTAGTACTCGATCAGATCTCCCTTGGTGTATCCCGCGTCGGGCCAGAAGACCTTGTCGAGATTGGTGAAGGGCACGTGCCGCTCCGGCGCGCGGTCCACCACGCGCACCGGCTCCGCCAACACCTCACCCACCCCCTGTCGCACGCACTCCTCAGCGCGTTTGTCTTCGCGCAGCCGCACGAACGACGGATGCCGCACGACTCCCGCCTCGGTGAGTTCGCGAAAGCGCACCTCGGCCACCAGCTCGGGCCGCACCCAGTGATGCTTGCGCCCCTTCGGGCACGGGCCCGCACACGGCGGAGCGCCGTCCTCGGCCGCGAGCGCCTCCAGGCGCGCCTCGAGCGCGACGAGGGCCGCGTCCGAAAAGCCCGTACCCACGCTGCCCGCGTAGACCAGTTCGTCGTCCACCCACTGGGCCAGGTGCAGCGCCCCGAACCCGCTGCGGCCACCCGCGGGGTCGGTCCAACCCACGACGACGAAGTCGTCGGTGCGCACGGTGCGGATCTTGTACCAGGCCCTCGAGCGGCCGCCGCGGTAGGGCGCATCGGCCTTCTTGGCCACGATCCCCTCCAGGCGCATCTCCTGCACCTGCCGGTACATGGCCTCACCCTGCGCGCGGATGTGCTCGCTGTAGCGGATCGGTCCCACGCTCGGCAGCAGGTCGCGCAGCAGCGCTTTGCGCTCGGTCAGGGGCAGGCCGCGAAGGTCCAGGTCGTCGAGCGTGAGCAGGTCGAAGGCGTAGAGCGACGCGGGGAGTTCGCGGGCCGCCCGCACGATGTCGGCGCGCCGCTGCAGGCGCCCCCGCTTCTGCAGGCGCCCGAACGAGGGCAGCCCCCGCTCGTCGTGCACGACGACCTCGCCGTCGAGCAGCACGCCGTCGAAGGGAAGCCCCCGCACGGCGCGGGCGATCTCGGGGAACGTCTCGGTGAGGTCGTGTCCGTTGCGCGACAGCAGCAGCGGCTCGCCGCGCCGCCGCCCGGCCAGCAAGCGGTATCCGTCGTACTTGAGCTCGAAGACCCAGCCGTCGTCGCTGAACGGCCTCTCGCGCGCCGTGGCGAGCATGAGCCCGACGTCGCCCGGGGCGGGAGCGCCCTCGCGCGCCCCGGCGCCGCGCGCCCGCTCCAGCAGAGCCGCGAGCTTGGCGCCGGGATCGGGGAGTTCGTCGACGAGCAGCCCCGAGTAGATCGAGTCGTCGGGAAAGGCCTCGGTGCCACGCTCGTCCACGTAGGCGTCCCGCTCCTTGATGAGGAGCCAGTGGTTCCGTCCGGCGCGGGGCGTGTGCACCAGTGTCCACAGGCCGCGCAGTTTGTAGCCGCGCAGCTCGAAGAGGAGCTTGCCGTGCTCCAGTCCGTGCTTGTCGCCGGGAATCTCGATCCACGTGCCCCGGTCCCAGCAGATCGAAGGGCCGGCGCCGTACTGCCCCTCGGGGATCACGCCCTCGAAGTCGGCGTACTCGAGCGGGTGCGGCTCCACGTGCATGGCCAGTCGCTTGTCGGCCGGATCGGCCGAGGGCCCGCGAGGCACCGCCCACGACTCGAGCGCCCCGTCCATCTCGAGCCTCAGGTCCCAGTGCAGCGAGCGTGCGTGGTGCTTCTGCACCACGAACAGGCGCGCGCCGCCGGACGCCTCACCCCCGAAGGGCTCGGGCGTGGCCGACGCGGCCCGCTTCGCACGGTACGACTTCAGGCGGTCGTCGTTCGCTCCGGACATGGAAGAGAGGGTAATGCCGCCACGGTCCCCGGCCCAGGCGGGCGCCGCCGCCGCGCAGCCGATCCGCGAATCTTTTCGTTGCCGCGCCGCTCTGCATGAACATATGTTTTCCGTCCACGCACGATTCCTGGACGGAGCTGGCTCATGAGCGCGCGACCCATCGCTGCTTCCACGATCTCTTTCGGCCTCGTTTCGCTGCCGGTGAAACTGTATTCGACGGGTGAGGCCTCGTCGAAGATCCGTTTCAACTGGCTCGACCGCGAAACGGGCACTCGCGTCAAGCAGCAGTACGTGAACCCGGTGACGGGCGACGTGGTCGCGCGCGAAGACATGGTGAAGGGCTACGAGTTCGCGAAGGGGCAGTACGTGCTCTTCACCGACGAGGAGCTCAAGGCCATCGAGCAGCCCAAGACCGACTCGATCGAGATCACGGAGTTCATCCCCGAAGACCAGGTCGACCGCATCTATCTGGACCGCGCGTACTTCCTGGGGCCCGACAAGGGCGGCGCACGCGCCTACCGCCTGCTTTCCGCCGCGCTGCGCGACACCGGCCGCGTGGCGATCGCCAAGTACGCGACCCGGGGCAAGCAGTACCTGGTGATGGTGCGCCCGTACGAGGACGGGTTGCTGCTCGAACAGCTCAAGTACGCGCACGAGGTGCGCTCCTTCGCCGACGTGCCGCGCGAAGAGGGCGAGGTGGTGGACGCCGAGCTGCAGTTGGCCAAGCAGCTCGTCGAGCAGGCCGCCTCGACCGAGTTTCACCCCGAGCACTACACCGACGAAGTGCGCGAACGCATGCTCGAGCTGATCCAGGCCAAGATCGACGGTGAGGAGATCACGGCCGCCCACGCCGAAGAGCCGCAGACCAAGATCATCGACCTCATGGAGGCCCTGAAGGCCAGCCTGGAAGGCGAGGAGGAGGCCCGCAAGCCTGCTCGCAAGGCCGCCTCGAAGACGAAGACGAAAGCGCGCCGCAAGGCGTCGTCGGGCTGAGTAGGGGCGAGCCCGGCGTTCCCCGACCACAGCGGACGGCCATGGACGGGTACACGACCCGCGAAGTCGCCGACATCCTCGGGCTCTCGAGCGCCCGCGTGCGGGCCTTCGTGCGCGACGACCTGTTGACGCCGAGCCGTGGGCACCGCAACGAGTACCGGTTCTCGTTCTCCGACATCGTGCTGCTGCGCACGTTGCGCGACCTCGCAGCGAGCGGCGTACCGCCCCGGCGCATGCGGCGGGCGCTGCGCTCGCTGCGGGCGCAGCTCCCCGAGGGGCGCCCCCTGAGCGCCGTACGCGTGTCGAGCGACGGCGAATCGGTGCTGGTCCACGACGCCGACACCGTCTGGGAGCCCGAGTCGGGCCAGCTCCGCATCGACTTCGCCGTGGCCGACCTGGCGCAGGCCGCCGCACCCCTGGCGCTGGCGCGCAGCGAGCGGCACGCCGCCGCCGCATCGCTCGACGCGGACGCCTGGTTCGAGATGGGCGCCGACCTCGAGGTCGTGGCGCCGGAGCGTGCCGCGATGGCCTATCGCCAGGCGCTGGCGCTCTCGCCCGGGCACGTGCACGCGCACCTCAACCTGGGCCGCCTGCTGCACGAGGACGGCGCGCTCGCCGAGGCCGAGAGCCACTACCGTCAGGCACTCGCCGCCGATCCGCGCTCGGCCACCGCCGCGTTCAATCTGGGCGTGGCCCTCGAGGATCAGGGACGCATGGACGAGGCGGCCCAGGCCTACGAGCGCGCCCTGCGTAACGACCCCGCCTTCGCGTCGGCCCACTTCAACCTGTCGCGCCTCTACGAGGCGATGGGCCGCTCCACCGACGCGCTCCGCCACCTGGCCGACTACAAACGCCTCAAGGGCTCGGAGGCGTGAGCGGACCGCCCCAGGACGACGCCCCCCTGCGCATCGCCCGGGCCATGTTCTGGGCGGTGATGGCGGCCGCTGCGCTCTACGTCGTACGCGCCTACCCCGCACTGCCCGATCCCCTCGCGAGCACCTTCGGCGCCGGCGGGCGGCCGACGGGGTGGATGAGCCGGCGAGCGTTCGTGACGATCTTCGGGGCCGTCTACCTGTTCACGTCGGCCGCGGTGGGCCTGCTGCCGCTGCGCCGCATGCGCGGCGCCGGGCTCAACCTGCCGCACCGAGAGTACTGGCTCTCGCCCGAGCGCATCGAGCACACGCTGCTCTCCGTGCAGACACAGCTCACCTGGATCGGCACTGCGACCCAGGTGCTCATGCTCACCGTGTTCCGCATGACCGAGACGGCGAATCGTCTCGACCCGCCCCGGCTCGAGATGGCCGGGTTCTGGATCGTGTTCCTCGGCTACATGATCTTCATCGTAGCATGGACGATCCATCTGCTGCGCCGCTTCAGCCGGGTTCCGCACGCCTGAGCGCCGGTTCGCCAGGCGCACCGGACCCGCCGGACCCGCCGGACGCCGCGGGCCTTTCGGGGGCCCCGAACCCGCCGCGCGCCGCCGGGCCGCGACCGGGCGTGCGCCTGGCCGTGGTGGGCCTGGTGGCCAACGGTGTGCTCGTGCTGGTCAAGATCGGCGCCGGCCTGTTGGGCAACGCCTACGCGCTGGTGGCCGACGGCGTCGAGTCGTCGCTCGACCTGTTCTCGTCGATCGTGGTGTGGCGAGGCCTCACGGTTGCGGGGCGTCAGGCCGACGAGCGCTACCACTTCGGGTACGGCAAGGCCGAGTCGGTGGCCGGCGCCGTGGTGGCCGTCATGCTTCTGATCGCCGCCACCGTGATCGCCCTTCAGGCCGTGCGCGAGATCGTGACGCCCCACCACGCCCCCGCACCCTTCACCCTCGCGGTGCTGGTGGGCGTGATCGCCGTGAAGGAGCTGCTGTTCCGGCGTGTGCTGGCCGCGGGCGAGGCCCTGGGCAGCCCGGCGCTGCGGGCCGACGCGTGGCACCACCGGGCCGACGCGATCACCTCGGGCGCCGCGCTGGTCGGCATCGCCCTCGCGCTGGTCGGCGGTCCCGGCTGGGAGCCCGCCGACGACTGGGCGGCGCTCCTGGCCGCGGGGGTGATCGCCTACAACGGCGTGCGCCTGCTGCGGCCCGCGCTCGCCGACCTCATGGACCGCGCCCCCGACCCCGATGTGCTCGCGCGCGTGGAGCGGGCCGCCGCGTCGGTGCCGGGCGTGCGGCGCATCGAGAAGATCCTCGCGCGGCGTGCCGGCGTGGGCTACTTCGTCGCGCTCCACGTGGAGGCCGATCCCGCGATGCCGCTCAGGGACGCGCACCGGCTGGGCCACGACGTGAAGGACCGCGTGATCGAAGCGGTGCCCCGCGTGCTCGACGCGCTCGTGCACATGGAGCCCGAGCAGGACCCGGATCCGCCGACGGATTCCTCGCGGGCGACGCTGTAGCGGCGTACCGCCTCGACCCCGCGGTCGTCGGTGGGCAGCACGGTCATGTGCGTGTGCGCCGGACGGTGCGCGGCTTCGTTCTGGTCATCAGCCTACCAGAGCTGCCGGTGGAGATCACCCGTCCGTGCCGCCCTTCCGGCCCTGACGCAGGTGGAGCTTCATGCCGTGGTGAGTCGCCTCGAAGCCGAGCGCGCGGTAAAAGGCCAGCGCTTCGGGCCGGCGACGGTCCGTGGTGAGCTGCACCAGATGGCATCGGCGAACCCGGGCCCGGGTGACGGCTTCTTCGATCAGCGCACGACCCACACCGCGCCCGCGCGCTTCACGGGCGACCCGTACACCCTCGATCTGGGCCCGCCAACCCCCTTCATAGGTGAGATGGGGAAGGAAGGAGAGCTGGAGGACCGCGCATACGGATCCCGCGGACTCGCCCACGAGGAGCACGTGGTTGGGGTCGCGCTCGATGGCTTCGAAAGCGGCGACGTATGCGCGAGCGGCTCCGGTCTCCTCCGGAAGGCCTCCTGCCGCCCCAGGCGGCGTCTCGCGCTCCGCCCCGAGCGCATCGTCGGCGAGCAGACGCACGATGGCGTCTAGGTCGCTGAGCACTGCCTCACGGAAGCGCACCCCCCCGGTCATCGAGCGCCGCCAGTGGTGGGCTGCCACCGAGCGGTGGCCGTGGAGCCCCGCCTCACTCGATGCCCAGGATCCGCCGCACTTCGCCCTCCAGCCCGGCCAGGCCGGCCGCACGGCCCACTGCAAGCGCGTCCTCGGGTGAGGCGCCCTCCAGCCAGTAGGCGCGCAGGGCGAGCATCGCACCCACGCGGTTGCTGCTGCCGCAATAGAGGGCGGTAGCGCCCTCCCCCGCCTGGTCGAGCAGCGCGTCGAGCCGCTCGACGTGCTCGCGCGTGAGCCCGTCGGCGCCGGCGATGGGCAGGCGGGTGAAGACGAAGCCCTCCGCCTCGGACCGCGCCTCTTCCCAGCCCGCCCCCGACTCCTCGGGCCAGCGCAGCGAGATGAAGCGCGTCACCCCGAGTTCGCGGAGCGCCTCGAGCTGCTCGGGCGTGGGCTGACCCGAGGTGATCAGTCCGGGCACCGGCTGGCGCGCGTTGCGCACGCCCAGCGCCTCGAGGGCCGACGCGTCGACGGGAGTGGCCTCGAGGGCCGCCGGCGGGTCGGCCGGGTCACCTTCCTGGCCGCCGGCCGCCGGCTCGTCGGCGGGTGGCTGGCAGGCGGCAAGCAGCGCGGCGAGAACGGCCGTCGCGAAGAGGCCGCGGCAACGCACAAACCCTTCCATCGATCGTCTCCCGGGTCGCAGACAGGGGTCAGCCGGACCGCTTCGCCCGACTCCACCCTCCGGTACCCTTGGCCACCACCACGCGGTTCCGCCCGGCCTTCTTCGCGCGGTAGAGCGCCTTGTCGGCCGCCTTGAGCACCGCGTCGGGATCGCC
>RFGQ01000745.1 GCA_003695865.1 Gemmatimonadota bacterium
CCCGAGGTGGCGGCGGCCCTGGAGCGCGTGCTCGCGGGGCTCGAGCGCCCGGAGGGGTGATGCGCGACGACCCCACGGCACGGGCGGATCTGCACAACCATCTGGTGCCCGGCGTGGACGACGGCGCGCGCACCGTGGAAGACGTGCTGGAGGGGGTCGAGCGCATGACCCGTGTGGGCATCCGGCGGGTGGTGGCCACCCCCCACCTGGACGGGTCCATGACACGCCGTCCGCAGGTGCTGGCCGAGCGTCTCGCCGCCGTGGACACGGCGTTCGAGGCCGCGCGCGCGCGGGTGGCGGAGCGCTTCCCCGAAGTGACCTTCCTGCGCGGGCACGAGGTGCTCCTCGACCATCCCGAGCCCGACTTCTCAGACGACCGCGTTCGTCTGGCGGGCACCGCCTACGTGCTGGTGGAGTGGCCCCACCTGCAACTGCCGCCGCGCACGGGGATGGCCCTGGGCCGCATCGTGCGGCGGGGCTTCCGACCGGTGATCGCCCACCCGGAGCGCTACCACGGGGTGGCCGACAACAGCGAGCTCCTGTACGAGTGGAAGGCGCAGGGCGCGCTGCTGCAGGTGAACTACGGCTCACTGGTGGGGCGGTGGGGGCCGGAGGCCAGGCTCATCTCTCGCTGGATTCTGGGGTCCGGCATGGCTGATCTGCTTGCTACGGACTTCCATGGACGCTCTCACTTAAAGTTGTACGTGAAGGAGGCGCAGGAGGTGTTCGACGCGGTCGACGCGGGTGAGCAGTTCCGTCTGCTCACCATGGTGAACCCCGCCCGCGTGCTCGAGGGCCGTGACCCGCTGCCCGTGCAGCCCCTTCCGGCCGAGCGTCGGCGCGGACTGTGGACGCGCATGAAGGAACTGCTGGCGGGTCGCCCGCAGCGGTCCGGCCCCGGCGGGGCGGGCGATCCGGGAGGGGCCGCGTGAGCGCCCGGTGGGCGGCGGAGCGCCTGGCCGAGCGGGGCGCGCTCCTGCAGGCCTGCGTCGAGGCGCTCGCCGGACCGGTCGCCGAACTGGCCGCCGAGACCCTCGACACGCTCCGGGCCGGGGGGCGCCTGTTCTTTGCGGGAAACGGCGGCTCGGCCGCCGACGCGCAGCA
>RFGQ01000746.1 GCA_003695865.1 Gemmatimonadota bacterium
GCGGTGGCAAGCGTCACCCCCGACGATCTGGTCGCCGCCCGCGAGGGCGAGGCCTTTGAGCTGACCCGCGGCCAGGAGACGGAACTGCCGCAGGCGCTGAAGTGGCAGGTCGCGCGGGCTGACGAGGACTATGACGCGGCCCTCGTCGAGGCCCGGCGCATCACCGTGGACACGACGCGGATCGCCTCCGAGTCCTTCCCGATGGCGGTGCCACCCGAAGAGGCCGAGCGCCGCTGCCGACGCGCGCTGATGGAAGCGTGGGTGGGCCGCGAGACGGCGGCGTTCCGATTGCCGCGCTCGCGGCTGGCGCTCGATCCGGGCGACGCGATCCGGCTCGCGCATGACGGGCGGCTCGTCGCTCTGCGGCTCGTCTCCATCGCCGACGCGGAGGCGCGCGTCATCGAGGCGGTGCGCCAGGACCGGGCGACCTACGATCTGCCGCCCGGCGATCCCCGCGCAGCGTCGCTGACGCGCGCCGTCGTCTTCGGCGCACCGGACGCGCTGCTGATGGACCTGCCGCAGCTGACCGAGGACCAGCCCGCGCATCGACCGTTTGTGGCGGCGCACGCTCTTCCCTGGCCCGGCGAGGTGGCGGTGTTCCGCAGCCCCTCGACCGATGGCTTCGAGCTGCTGACGACGTTCGGCAGCCGCGCCCGGATCGGCGCGTTGGTGTCGGACTTCTTTGCTGGCCCCACGTCGCGCTTCGATCTCGGCAACGTGCTGGTGGTCGACCTGCTGACCGGCACGCTGGAGAGCGTCACCGATCTGACCCTCTTCGGCGGAGCGAACGCACTCGCGATCGAGAGCGCGCCCGGCGCCTGGGAGATCGTGCAGGCGGGCTCCGCCGACCTCATCGCGCCGGGCCGATATCGGCTGTCACGGCTGTTGCGCGGTCAGCGCGGCACCGAGGGCGTGATGGGCAACCCGGCGCCCGCGGGCGCGCGGGTGGTGGTGCTCGATCAGGCGCTGTTCCCGCTCGAGGTCTCGGAGGCGGAGATCGGCACGGCCTTCAATTGGCGGATCGGTCCATCGGTGCGACCGGTCGATGATGCCTCCTACACGACGCTGTCGTTCACGCCGGCGGGCGTCGGTCTCCGTCCCTTCGCGCCGGTGCATGTCGAGCAGCCTTGGCGGCGCGGCCGCGTGCCGGGCGACTACACCATCCGCTGGGTGCGGCGCTCGCGGGCGCTCTCGGCC
>RFGQ01000747.1 GCA_003695865.1 Gemmatimonadota bacterium
CGCTCTCGGGCCGGCGCGAGGCGGTCGGCCCGCCAGCCGGGCACCTGGAAGACGGTCTCGGTGCCCGGTACCGTCGCCCAGCGCGTGCTCTCGCTGCCGTGGATCCATACGACGGCGAGCGTGTCACCTTCCGCGTCCAACGCCCGCACGAGCACGGAGCGGTCCACGGTGTCGGGCACCGCCTCGGCGAAGCCCGTCGCCAGGAAGCGAGAGAACTCGCGAAGCAGGTCGCGCATCCTCAGACTGTCGGCGGGTGCACCGGACTCGAGCGTCCAGGTGCTGTCGGCCCGCGACACGCGTACCGTGGCGCCGTCACGCTCGATTTCGACCGTACGGACGCGGGCGGTGTCCACCGCCACGATCGTCTTGTCGCGGAAGTCGTCGAGTCGGCGGTCGAGTGCGCCGCGCAGATCGGTCTGCAGCAAGACGACCTCGTCCTGGTCGGGCAGACGCAGGTAGGCCATGCCGTACGACGGCCCCTGGCGCCCGACCAGCACCGTGACCGACCGATCGCCCTGTGTCAGGGTGGCCCGCACGGCGCTGTCGGCGGCGACGCCCAGCCGCGCGTGGTTCGCCGGGTTGGTGGCGACCACGTCGCCTCCGGTCGACAGGTCGAGGGCGGCCAGAATGCGCTTCACGGCAGCCGAATCGGCCGGATAGCCGTCCACCGTCCATGCCACGCCCGAGCGCGCGAGCTCGACCGTATCGTGGCGGCCCTCGATGCGAATCCGGTCCAGATGTGCGGGCTCTACGCTCGCAAGTGCGTCGAGAACGGGGTCCGCACTGGGCGCGGCGCTGCCCGTGCGTCCCGACACCAACGTGAAGCCGCCCCAGGCGGCCACCACCACCACGAGCGCGGCCAGAATGCGCTTCAGGGTCGTCTCGCTCATCCGATCACCTCCTGCCAGCGCCGCTGCGCGCGCCGCTGGCGTCCGCTCACCCGCACGAAGCCCACCAGGGCGTAGAGCAGAGGCACCCCGATCAGGCTGATCCACTTGAGCGCCGCCTTCTGGGCCTCGGACGAGAACACGAGCTGCGGCGGCCGGCGGTTCTTCGAGCGGATCGAGATCAGGGCCTCGTCCTGCAGGAGCCAGTCGAGCGCGTTCGCGGCGAACGCCAGGTTCTGCGGGTTGGCGCCGACGAACTGGTCCTCGAGGAAGGTCGCGTCACCCACCACGACCATGCGTCCGGTGAGGGCCGGCCGTTCGGGGTCGACGCCCCCGTCCGCGGCTTCCCCGGGTCCCGCGCCGGCGTCCTCGCGTGCTTCGGCAACGGGACCGGTTCCGCTCCCACGGCCGTCCGGCACACCCGCCGCCGTGAGCGAGGCACTCGACCGGTCCTCGTCTCCGTCCGCTGCCGCGGCCGGATCGAACGCGGCGGCGAGCACCTGTACCGTGACCGAGTCGGGGTCGGGCGCCGGTAGCGACTCCGGCAGCACGAGCGAACCCGGCGGGAGCCGGTTCGCCGCGGCCGACGTGACCCACAGCGGGATCACCCGCGGGTCGTCGCTCACGTCGAGGGGCGCCACCCATCCGAAGGTCACGTTCGCCAGGTCGCGCGTAATCGTGTGGTCGCCGGCGGGTAGCGCGATCGGCCACAGGGGATAGGGCCGGAGCAGGTTGAAGATGCCCTGTCGTCCGGTCGAGATGGTTGCGTTGGACTGCCAGTCCATCACGAGCCCGCTGCCCAGCCGGATCCCGGCGTCGGCCGTGAGGCCCTCGAGCCCGGTGACCACCGGCACCGCCGAGGGCGACTGCGGCGAGAGCTCGTTACTCTCGAGCAACAGCAGCGCCGGGCCGCCGAGCTCCACGTAGTGGCGCACCGCCGCCACGGCCGCCGAGTCGAGGCGCTGGTTGGGCGCGGCGACCACGACGGCGTCGATCGTGTCGGGGCCCAGCGACGGCACCGTATCGCGCTGCAGGTCGATGGTTCGGATGTCGAAGCGATCGACCAGCGCCTGCTGGAAGGCCGGGAACCCGACCGCCCCCTTCGCTCCGTATCCGGTCAGGAACGCTACGACGGGCCGCGTGGTGTCGGTCATGCGGTCGATGGCCGCGACCAGCCGGAACTCGAGGTCGTCCGTGCGGTCGACCGCGGGGATGGTCTCACGCTCGTCGGCGTACTGGACGGCGAGCCCGAACCAGCCCCGGCGGACTTCGAACTCGTCGTCGCGCAGGACGTTGAACTCGAGCGGGTAGATGCCGAGCGAGCGGGCCTCCTCGGCGGCGTCCTCGTCGTCGGAAGGATCGATCTCTTCGACGACGAGCTTGCCGTCGGCGGCTCGGGCCATGTCGGCGACCAGGTCGCGCACGTCACGCAGCGTGAGCTGGACCTCCGGGGGCAGCTCCTTCGACACGACCAGCTTCAGAGTGACCAGGTCGTCGAGGTCGCCCAGGATCTCGCGTGTGCCGGGCGAGAGCGTGTAGAGGTTGCCCCGGGTCAGGTCGAGTCGCCCGCGGATGTGGCCGCCAAGCAGATTGAGCACCGCGACCAGAGCGGCCAGCGCCAGCACGCCCCGACGCAGGCGCCGGAACGAGCCGCGCTCCGGGCTGAGGCGTTGGCCGGCGAGCGCCGCCCACGTGAACGCGAGGAAGAGGCCCGCGGTGCTCGCGAAGTAGAGCACGTCCCTCAGGTCGATCACGCCGCGGGCGACGTTCTGGAAGTGCGACAGCACCGACAGCCGGGCGAGCGCACCCCCGATCGCGGGCGGCAGTCCGATCTGCACGACCGGCGTGCCCAGCAGGACCAGCGCCAGCGAGAGGCCGGTGGCCAGGATGAAGGCGGTGATCTGGTTGCGGGTGAGCGCCGAGGCCCAGAGCCCGACGGAGACCCCCTGCGCCGCCAGGAGCGCCGCCCCCACGTACTGGGCCACGATGATGCCCGGATCGGCGTCGCTCCATAAGAGCACGCCCACCGCCATGGGGATGGTGCCCAGGAGCGTGGCGAGCACGAACGCCCAGTTTCCCAGGAACTTTCCGGTCACGACCTCGAACTCGTCGACGGGCTGCGCCATGAGCCACTCGAGCGTGTGCCCGCGCCGCTCCTCGGCGAGCGAGCGCATCGTGACCGCCGGTACGAAGACCGCAAACAGCCAGGGCAGCAGGTCGAAGAACGGCCGGAGCGACGCGACGCCACTGGCGTACAGAGACCGGAAGGCCAGGAACAGGCCGAGGGCCAGAAAGGCGATCGCCAGCACGTAGGCCGTCGGGTGGTCGAAGAAGGCCCGCAGCTCGCGGCGGGCGACGGTACGCACCTGACTCATCGTGCCACCTCCTCCTCGGCCGCCGCGCCGGGTCCATCGTCCTCACCTTTCTGCCCTCCCTCACCCGACGCGGTGTCCTCTACGGAGGGCGCGGTCGCCTCGGACCCGGCGCCGCCGTCGTCGAGGCGGCCGTCGCCGTTCTGCGGTTCCGCCGTGAGCTCCCGGAAGAGCTGCTCGAGCGACGCCCGCTCGCGGTGCAGCTCCCAGAGCACCCAGCCCTGCTCCGCCGCGAGGCGGAAGAGTTCGGGCCGCAGGTCGCGCTCTCCGTCGGCGCTCACGCTCAGGCGGGTGCGACCGTCGACCGTCGACGGCGCCACGGAGCGCACTCCGGGGAGCTTCGCCACGGCCTCGGCCACACCCTCGCCCTCGGCCTCGAGCGTGTAGCTGGCGCCGGCGCTGCCGCCCGCCAGCAGTTCGCCGACCGCGCCGTCGGCGACCAGTCGGCCGCGCCGCACGATGAGCAGGCGCGAGCACGTGGCCTCGACCTCCTGCATGACGTGCGTCGACAACAGGACGGTGCGCTCGCGTCCGAGGCTGCTCACCAGCCTCCGGATGTCGACCCGCTGGTTCGGGTCGAGACCCTCGGTGGGCTCGTCGAGCACCAGGATCTCGGGCCGGTGCAGGATTGCGGCGGCCAGCCCCACCCGCTGCCGGTACCCCTTCGAGAGCTCGCCCACCGGTCGGTAGAACACGTCCCCGAGGCCCGTCTCGTCGACCGCGTCGGCGATCCGTCCCCGCACTTCGGGGCCCTCGAGGCCGCGGAGCGAAGCGGCGAACTCGAGGTACTCGGCCACCAGCATGTCGTCGTACAGCGGGTTCGACTCGGGCAGGTACCCGACGCGCCGCTTGGCGCCGCGCAGGTCGTCTCCGATCGGTACGCCGTCGTAGAGCACGCTGCCCGCGTCGGGCTGGAGCGTGCCCGTGAGCATGCGCATGGTGGTGGTCTTCCCCGCGCCGTTCGGCCCGAGAAAACCGACCACCTCGCCCGGCTGGACCGTGAACGAGATATCGTCCACGGCCACGAGGTCGCCGAAGCGCTTCGTCACCCCTTCGACCGCGATCATCGCCTCACCCACCTCCTTGGTCCGGAAGGGGCGGCGGAGCGTCGGGAAGACGCAGAACGCCGCCCCGAGACTCGCTCGAAGCGGCGCTGCTGGCCAGGAGCCGGGCCGGCCCGTACGCGGAAGGCGGACGGGCGCGGGGACGCCGCTCGACGAGCGCGTTGGTCCACACCGATCCTGATGTCGGCCGGCCGCCGGGGTGTGCCCCGGACGGGCGGCGACAGCCCAGAAAGTCTAGGAAGGGGCGGGTGGTGGTGTCCAGAGGGGCCGGGGTGATGCGGGGGGGCGCCGGAAACTGCCGCTCCCCGCACATTGCGGGGGTGACCGGACGTGCCCGAAAGAGCATCGGCCGCCCGATCCCGGAGGGCGGGTTCGGACGGCCTGCGGTGGGACAGAGAGGGATTTGGATGGGACGTAGGTGGATCCGACGGAAAGGAGTCCGACCTACGAAGGGTGGAGGGAACTCAGCTCCTGTTCGACGTTGCCGCTTCGTTGCTTCCACGCTACGCGCCGCGCCCGGCGCGCGAACTAGTCACGGTGACGTACAGGCGACCCCGGGATGACGTAGACGCCTACGTAGACGCCGGCGTGGACGGTGGGTGGCCCGTACGGCGGGGTGGTCCGGGGCGCGGGGCGAGCGCGCTCGGCGGGAGTGGCGCACGTCGGGCCCGTTCCGCGAGGGACGGCGTCTACGCGGGGCTTGTCGAGGCGCGCGGCGCACCCCAGCTTGCCCACGCTTCCCGCGACTAGGCTGAAGATTCGAAGCGCGCGCCCTGCGGGGCGGCCTGCGCTCAGGCAGCGGCGTGTCACCCGGGAGACGGGGTTCGTGGTTCCAGCATCGCTTCCGCTCATCCCCTTCGTGGGCCGCGCGGCCGAACTCGGCCGCCTGCGAGCCGCGCTCGACGCGGGGGGTGGGGGATCGTGCAGCGCGGTCTTCCTCAGCGGGCCGACCGGGGTGGGCAAGTCGCGCCTCGCCGAGGCGGCACGGCAGGAGGCGCGGCGCCGGGCGTGGCGGGTGCTCGAGGCGCGTGCTTATCCGATCGAGACCGACCTGCCGTACGGCCTGCTGACGAGCGCGTACAACGGCCTGCTGCGCGACCTCGACGCGGCTGCGCTGGCCGACGTGACCCGGGGTGTGGGCCCCGAACTCGGCCGCGTGTTCCCCGCGCTGGCCGCGCGCGGCGGCGGTGGTGTCGTTGCGGGGCCCGGCACCGGCGACTCGGACCTCGGCACGCCCGGGGAGTTGCGGGCGCGGCTGCGCTGGAGCGTGGTCGAGCTGACCCGTAACCTGGCGCGCGAGCAGCCCGTGCTCCTCTACCTCGACGATCTGCACTGGGGCGACGCGTCCAGCCTCGACCTGGTGCACTTTCTGCTCCGGCATTCGCGCGACGTGCCGCTGTGCGTGGCGGCGACCAGGTCGAGACACTCCTCGCGGCTGAGCGGGCCTACCGGCACTTCGGCCGCCACGGGCAGGTCGAGCAGAAGCCGTTCGACCTCGGC
>RFGQ01000748.1 GCA_003695865.1 Gemmatimonadota bacterium
ACCCGCCCACCGCCCGCCGCGCCGTCCACGATCTCGACGGCCAGCTCGGGCGCGACGACCACGACGCGGCCCGGTTTCAGCTTGCTGCCGGGACGCACGAGCGCCTCCCAGTACGCGTCGCCGCCCCGCTCGGGTAGCGGCCGGAGCAGCAGGATCTCGGCGGGCGCGCCCGTGGGCTTGCGGCCCAGCAGCCGTGCGGGCAGCACGCGCGTCTCGTTGAGCACGAGCAGGTCGCCCGCGCGCATCAGGTCGGGCAGGTCGCTGAAGACGCGGTCGCTCAGGTCGCCGCCCGGCGATCGGGAGCGGTCCACCACGAGCAGGCGGCAGGCGTCGCGGCGCTCGCTCGGATAGCGCTGGATGCGCTCGGGCGGCAGGGTGTAGTCGTAGTCGCCGACGCGCGCGCCGGCCCCGCGCCCGCTCAAGACTCGTCGAACAGGGACGACTGGGGCGTGTCGCCGCCGTCGCGGCCACGGGGCAGGACGAAGCCGAGGTGGTCGTAGGCGCGCGGCGTCGCCACCCGACCGCGGGGCGTACGCATGAGGAAGCCCTCCTGGATCAGGAACGGCTCGTACACCTCTTCGAGCGTGGAGACATCCTCCCCCAGCGCGACAGCCAGCGTCTGCACACCGGCGGGTCCGCCGTCGAACTTCTCGATGAGCGTGCGCAGGATGCGCCCGTCCATCTCGTCGAGCCCGTACTCGTCCACGTCGAGCATGGCGAGCGCGGCCTCGGCCACCTCGGGCGTGATCACGCCGTCGGCTTCGACCTGGGCGTAGTCGCGCACCCGCCTGAGCAGCCGGTTCGCCACGCGCGGCGTGCCCCGGGCCCGGCGCGCCAGCAGCGCGGCGCCCTCGGCCGTGGTGTGCACGCCCAGAATCTCGGCGCTGCGCGCGATGATCACCGCCAGCTCGGCCGGCGGATAGAAGTTGAGGCGCTGGATGATGCCGAAGCGCGCGCGCATGGGCGCCGTGAGCAGACCGAAGCGCGTGGTGGCCCCCACGAGCGTGAAGCGCTCGATGTTCATGGTCATCGTCTGCGCCCGCGGACCCTCGGCCAGCCGGATCTCGACCTTCCAGTCCTCCATGGCCGGGTAGAGGAACTCCTCGATGATGGGCCGCAGACGGTGGATCTCGTCGATGAAGAGGATGTCGCCCTCGCGCTGGTTCGTGAGCACCCCGACC
>RFGQ01000749.1 GCA_003695865.1 Gemmatimonadota bacterium
CACGGGAACGGCGAGAACCTGCTCCTCGAGTTGCTGCCGCCCGACGTGCAGCTCATCCGCTCCTGGCCGCGCCCCCTCATGATGATGGAAGGGATCGACGAGCGCTTCGACGCCGCCATCTTCATCGGCTATCACACGAGCACGACGAACACGCGCGGCGTGCGCGCCCACACCATCTCGAGCGCGAACCTGACCGCGGTGCGCCTCAACGGCATGGAGATGCTCGAAGCGGGGATCAACGCCGCCATCGCCGGCGACTTCGGCGTGCCCGTGGTGATGATCTCGGGCGACGACGCGGTCGTCGAAGAGGCGCGGCGCGTCGTGGGCGACATGGAGGGGGCGGTCGTCAAGTGGAGCCTCGGCTTCCACTCGGCGCGCACGCTCATGCCCGAAGCCGCCTACCGGCTCATCGCCGACAGGGTGACCGCCGCGCTCTCGCGCCTGGACGACTTCGAGCCCTACCGCCTCGAGGCGCCCATCGAGCTCGAAGTCTCGTTCAAGAACTACATGCCGGCCGAGCTGCTGGCCTACCTGCCGATCGTGGAGCGGGTCGACTCCCACACGATCCGCTTCGTGGGCCGCGACATGACCGAGGTGAGCAGATTCCTGGCGTTCGTCACGCGCTTCCGGGTCGACGCGGCGCCGTAGACGGGTCCGCCCCCGCCACCGCGGGGGGCGGCCCCGACCCCTCACACCACCGCCATGGCGTCGCCGTACGAATAGAAGCCGTACGCCTCGTCGACCGCGTGCCGGTAGGCCCGCATGACGCGCTCGTAGCCGCCGAACGCGCACACCAGCATGAGCAACGTCGAGCGCGGCAGGTGGAAGTTCGTGAGGAGCGCGTCGACCGCCCTGAAGCGGTACGGCGGCCGGATGAACAGGTCGGTCCGCCCGGCCCCCGGCCGCACCGATCCGTCGTCCTCCGCCGCCGACTCGAGCGTGCGCACGACCGTGGTGCCCACCGCCCATACCCTCCGGCCTTCCGCGCGGGCTCGGTTCACCGCGTCGGCGGCTGCCGCGGGCACGTCGTACGTCTCGGCGTGCATGACGTGCTCAGCGGGGTCGTCGACCTCGACCGGGCGAAAGGTGCCCACGCCCACGTCCAGGGTGATGCGGGCCACCTCCACGCCCTGCCC
>RFGQ01000750.1 GCA_003695865.1 Gemmatimonadota bacterium
ATGCGCCTGGCCTTCCTGGACCTCGATTCGCGTGACATCCGCGTGCTCGACGTCTTCGGCGAGGCCAAGCACATCAACCCGCAGTACGCACCCGACGGCCGGAGCATCTACTTCATCTCCGACCAGGACGGGTTCAGCGACATCTACCAGTACGCGTTCGACACGGGCGACGTACGACGGATCACGACCGTGGTCACGGGCGTGAGCGGGATCACCGCGAATTCGCCGGCACTGTCGGTCGCGCGCAACACCGGGGCCATCGTCTTCTCGGTGTTCGACGAATTCGAGTTCCACATCTACAACCTCGACGCGGCCGAGGCCAACGCCGGAGGCAGCGACGTACTCGCGTTGAGCCCCGAGCGGCCAGGCAGGCTTCTGCCCCCGGCGCGCCCCGTGCGCTCGAGCCGGGTGGCCTCGTACCTGGGCGACCCGCTCACCGGCCTGGAGCCCGAGGGCACCTACCGGGCCGAGGACGCGGTCGAATACGACTCGTCCCTGTCGCTCGACTACCTGGGGCAGCCCACGCTCGGCGTCGGGACGGACCGCTTCGGCAGCTACATCGGAGGCGGCGCCGCGGCGTTCTTCTCCGACATGCTGGGCAACCGGCAGCTCGGGGTCGCCTTCCAGGCCAACGGCACCTTCAAAGACATCGGTGGACAGGCGTTCTACCTGAACCAGGAGCGGCGGCTCAACTGGGGCGTGGGAGGGGGCCGCATCCCGTTCCTGCAGGGATTCACGTTCGTCGGCCAGGACGACGGCGGCACGTTCATCGGACTGCTGCGTGAACGCATCTTCTTGACCCAGGCCAACGGCCTGGTGGCGTACCCGTTCTCGACCACACGGCGGATCGAGGCGAGCGCGGGCATCACGCGCTGGTCCTTCGACCGCGAGGTGGAGAAGTTCTACACCGCCGGCGGCGGCGTCATCTTCGACCGCCAGAAGCAGAGCCTGCCGGCGTTCGACGCACTGAACCTGTTCGAGTCGTCGGTGGCGCTGGTCGGCGACAATTCGTTCTTCGGGTTCACGTCTCCGATCCAGGGCGGACGCTTCCGCTTGGAGGTCGGGCAGACCCTCGGTACGCTCGATTACACCACGGTCACGATCGACTACCGCCGCTACTTCGCGATCGACCGCAACCTGACGTTCGCGGTCCGCGGCCTGCACCTGGGGCGCTACGGAAACGACTTCACGTCGGACGCGTCGCGCGTGATCCGCCCCTTCTTCCTGGGCTTCGAGACGCTGGTGCGGGGCTACGCGATCGAGAGCTTCCGCTCCGGCGAGTGCACGACCAGCACGTTCACTGCGGGCGGTCTCGACCCCGGAGACCCCTTCGCCTCCACCAGCCCCTGCGCCGAGTTCGACCGGCTGTTGGGCCATCGCATCGGCGTGGCGAACGCCGAGTTGCGGGTGCCCTTCCTGGGAACCGAGCGCTTCGGGCTGGTAAACTTCCCCTTCCTGCCCACCGAGCTGTCGGTGTTCACGGACGCGGGCCTGGCGTGGACCGACTTCGGAGAGGTCGACTTTTCCTTCGACCGTAGGTCGGGTAACCGCACCCCCGTGGTGTCGAGCGGGTTCGCCATGCGCTTCAACATTCTCGGCTTCCTGGTGCTGCAGGGGTACTACGCGTACCCGTGGCAGCGCCCCGAGCGCGGCTGGCACTGGGGCTGGGTGCTGTCGCCCGGATGGTGAGTCCTCGGCAGGGCGCACACGCGACGCAGCGGGCGTGACGAGGGGCGGATCCGGCCGAGCCGGGTCCGCCCCTCGCTGCGTCCAGATCTTCGAGCCGCCCGTCAGCCGACACCGCACCCCGCCGCTGCGGGGAGCGCCGCTAGAAGATCGAGATGTTGATGTAGCGCCCGGGGTTGGCTCTGAGGTCGGCCAGCAGCGACGCGGCGTTGTCGAGCGCCGCGGTCAACGTGACGTAGAGCGTGTCGTTGACCGAAAGCTGGCCCAGCGTGCCCTCTCCGCGCTCCATGCGCGCGAGCACGACCTCGAGCGAGCGTGAGGCCCCCGCGAGCCGCTCCGAGGCCTCGCGCATACGCGCCATCATGGTGTCGGCGCTCGCGGCGGTGGCGAGCAGGTCCTCGCGGAGTTCGGGCGAAGCTCCGGCCAGGTCGGCCAGCCCGGCCGACGCCTCGGCCAGGCGGTCGATCATCGACTCGAGTTCGTCCTTGCGGGAGTTGGTGACCTCGGCCAGATCGGTGAGGAGCGTCTCCAGCTGGCGGGCGCTGGCCCCCAGCGCGCCCACGTTCTCCTCGGAAAGGAGCGCCTGAAACCGCTGGATCAGGTCGTCCGCCTTCTCGCCCAGAGCGTCGGTGTCGTCCAGAATGCTCCTCACGATGAGGCCTTCCAGCCGACCGCCCTCGGCCACGGGAATGGGGCTGGAACCGGGCACGACCTCCACGGCCTTGCCGCCCAACAGCGAAGCCGTCACCAGGCGGGTCTTCGAGTCGGAAGGCACCACCCAGCGGCCTTCGATCTCGAGCACGATGTCGACCGCCGTCTCGTCGGGCAGGATCCCGAAGTCGTGTACCCGGCCGATGTTCACGCCGCGCATCAGCACCGGGTCTCCCTTGCGCAGCCCCAGCGCGCTCTCCACCCGGGTCGTGACCTTGTAGCGGCCCCGGAACGTGGCCGGGTCGGTGAGCTGGTAGAGGAGCAGCAGGAACGCGAGGGCGCCAGCCAGCACGAACGCCCCGACGCGCACCTCGCGCGCGCCTTTCTGTTGCGGCACCAGGTCGCGGGGATCGGGCCGCGCGCCGCGGGTGGTGTCATCGGCCAATGGTTTCGACTCCTGTACGCATCGACGCCCCTCATCCGCCCACCCGGAGTGCGGGCAGACGACGGGAGCGTGCAGGTCTAACTCACATCCAACACGTCGAGCGCCTCGTGTGCGGCATGCCGGTCGGCGAAGGCCCGCACAACCGGAATATCGCTCTGCCGGAACTCGTCCGGCGTACCCACGAAGCGCACCTCTCCGCCCTCGAGCATCGCGACGCGATCGCACATCTCCAGACCCCCGATCACGTCGTGCGTCACCAGCAGCGACGTGACGCGCAACTCGTCGGACAACTGCTTCACCAGACGCTCGACTGCGGCGGTGTTGACCGGGTCGAGCCCCGTCGTGGGTTCGTCCCACAGCAGGATCTCGGGCCGTCCCACGATCGCCCGTGCGATGCCCACGCGCTTCTTCATGCCGCCCGACAGCTCGGCGGGCATCTTGGTGAGCACCTGTCGGGGCTCGAGGTTGACCAGCTCGAGCGCCTCCCATGCGCGGTCGAGCACCTCGGACTGCGACAGGGTGCGCAGGTCGTGCTCGGGGATCCCCATCTCGATGTTCTCGAACACGGTGAGCGAATCGAACAAGGCCGCGTACTGGAACACGTAGCCCACCTTGCAGCGGATGCGCTCCAGGGCGTCCGGTCCGTCGTAGTAGACCGACTCGCCGTCCACACGCACGTCGCCGCGGTCGGGCACGACCAGGGCGAGGGTCGTCTTCAGCAGAACGCTCTTACCCGTACCCGACGGCCCGAAGAGGGCGAACATCTCTCCCGAATTCACGGTCAGGTCGACGCCTGAGAGCACCGGATAGTCGAAGGCCTTGTAGACCCCCCGGTACTCGATCATCGGCTCCCCGATCCCCCGCCGCTCGGCTCTCATCGTGCGCTCCCGCCTCGGCCCCCGTGCCCGCTCACTGTAGGAACAGCGGCGGGAAGAGGGCGTCGAGAATGAGGATCGTCAGCGTCATGAACATGACCGACTGGGTCGTCTGCTTGCCGACCCCCGCCGCGCCTCCGCCCGTCCTGAGCCCCATGTGCACCGCGATCACCGGAATCGCGAAGCCGAAGGCGATGGACTTGAGGAGCGAGTAGAACATGTCCCACGAGTGCCAGAAGAGCCGGGCCCCGTAGAAGAACGTTTCGTAGCCGAGCCCCAGCGTGTACTGCGCCGACACCATGCCGGCGAGGATGGCGAAGAGGTTCGCCATGCCCACGAGTACCGGCATCGAGATGATGAGCGCCAGAATGCGGGGGGCGGCGAGGATCTCGATGGGATCGCGTCCGACCGAGTAAAGCGCGTCGATCTGCTCCGACACCTTCATCGTGCCGAGTTCGGCCGTGATGCGCGCGCCCACCCGACCCACCAGCACGATGGCCGTGAGCACCGGGCCCATCTCGAGCACGACGCTCTCGGTCACCACCGAGCCCATCACGTAGAGGGGGATCGAGCCGGTGAACTGGTATCCGCCCTGCTGGCTCGTCACGATCCCCGCGAGCCCCGCCGTGACGAGGACGATCGGGATGCTCTGCACGCCCACGACGTAGATCTGCCGCATCACGTCGCGCCACGACACGCGCACGCGCACCACGGCCATGAACACCGCGACCACGAGCATCCCCAGCTGGCCCGCGTGCTCCGAAACGAGGAGCGACGTGCGCCCGATCCGGCCCAACAGCCCGGCCAGCGGCCGGGGCAGTGGCGACGTGCTCGATGGTTCGGTCACAGCGCTTCCGTGCGACGGAGACGTGGTTCGGCCTGGTGCGACGACGACAGGCACCGACCGCGCGAGAGCTGAGAAGGTTCGACGATTCGCGGGGCGAAATCAACCCGCTCGCGCCCCCGCGTTCAAGGCCCGGGGGCGGCAATGGGTTCCCTGGGGCCCGGTGGGCTTCGCCCTCCCCTCGCCCGCGCGCGCCTTGCGCAGTACCGTGACGTGCAGAATCGCCGCTCGGGCGCCTGATGAGCGCCGCCCACACGCCACCCTGGAGGCAGACCGTGCCCCGTCCGCAGTCCCCTTTCCACCGCGTTCTACCTGCCCTCGTCGCTCTGACGGTCGTACCTCTGGCCCGGGCCACCCCGGCAGCCGCTCAGACGATCGAGGCCGAGGTGCGCGCCCTCCTCGAAGATCCTCGCGTCGAGGCCGCGTTCCGCCACATCGTGGAGCACGACGCCGAGACCATGCGTGACCTGGTCACCCTCACCGAGATCCCGGCCCCGCCCTTCAAGGAGGCCGAGCGGGGGCAGGCCTTCCTGGCCCGCCTGCGGCAGATCGGCGTCGACAGCGCCTGGGTCGACGAGGAAGGCAACGTCCTCGGCCTGCGGCGCGGCACGGGGGGTAGCGGACGCACGGTGGTGGTGTCGGGACACCTCGACACGGTCTTCCCCGAGGGCACCGACGTCACCGTGAAGATGCGTGGCGACACCCTGTTCGCGCCCGGCGTGGGCGACGACACCCGCGGCCTGGCGACGGTGCTGGCGGTGTTGCGCGCCATGAACGCGGTCGACCTGAGCACCGAGGCCGACATCCTGTTCGTCGGCACGGTGGGCGAGGAGGGACTCGGCGACCTGCGGGGCGTCAAGCACCTGTTCCGGGAAGGCGGTCCGCGAATCGACGCCTTCATCTCGGTGGACGGGATCAGCGACCGCCGGGTCACCCACGAGGGGCTGGGCTCGCACCGGTATCGCGTCACCGTGAAGGGGCCCGGGGGCCACTCCTGGGGCGCGTTCGGTCTGGCCAACCCGGCGCACGCGCTCGGGCGCGCCATCACCTACTTCGACGTCGCAGCCGATGCCTTCACCCGCTCCGGACCCCGCACGAGCTACAACGTCGGCGTGCTCGAGGGCGGGACGTCGGTCAACTCGATTCCCTTCGAGGTGTCGATGCTGGTCGACATGCGCTCCGAGAGCCAGGAGGCCCTCGTGCGGCTCGACTCGATCTTTCAGCGCGTCATGCGGCGGGCCGTGGAGGAGGCCAACGAAGCCCGCCGCCACGGCGACCCGCTCACGCTCGAGGTCGAGATGATCGGCAACCGTCCCTCGGGCGAGGTCGCGGCCGACCATCCGTTCGTGCAGCGGGCGGTCGCAGCAACGCGCCTGCTCGGGCTCGAGCCTCAGCTCGGCCGTTCGTCGACCGACAGCAACATTCCCATCTCGAAGGGGATCCCCGCGGTGACGCTCGGCGGCGGAGGCGTGGGCGGCGGCGCGCACTCTCCCGACGAGTGGTTCCTCAACGAAAACGGCCCCCGGGGCATCCAACGGGTGCTGCTGGTGCTCGTCGCCGAGGCCGGGCTCGCGCCCGTGGGGTGACGCTTGCCGGCCCGGTCCGCCGTCGACGGGCGGACCGCCCGGTGACCGGCAGATCCGCCGACCGACCCGCCGACCGAAGGAGAACGGCCATGACCACGCACGCCGAGACGCGGTGGACTCCCGCGATCGCCCTCGCACTCGCCGCAGCGGCGGCGCTCGCCTGCACCGAGGCCCGGCCGGACCAGCGTCCGGCCGCGTCCGAACATCACGCGGCGGCCGCCCAGCAGGAGGTCGACCTTCCTGCGGCCGTGCTGGGCAAGGCTCCGCCTCCCTCCGGCGAGGCCGTGCACTACTGGGCCGACGACGAGCGTACCGTCGGCTACCTGGCCGTGCCCGAGGGCGAGGGTCCGTTCCCCGCCGTGATCCTCATCCACGAGTGGAACGGTCTGGTGGACCGCGTCCGGCAGATGGCCGACGAGATGGCCTCGCAGGGCTACGTGGCGCTCGCCGCCGACCTGTACCGCGGCCGCACCGGCGCCAGCCGCGAAGAGAACATGGCCCTGGTGCGCGAGGCGCGGGCCGAGCCCGAACGCGTGATCGCCAACCTCGACGCTGCGGCCCGGTTTCTGCGAGCCCGGCCGGACGTGACTGGAAAGATCGCCACGATGGGTTGGTGCTTCGGGGGTGGCATCGCCCTCTCCTACGCGCTCGGCGGCGAGCACCACGACGGCACGGCCATCTTCTACGGAAGCCTCGTGACCGACCCCGAGCGGCTGCGCGCCATCGACCACCCGGTCTACGGCACCTTCGCCGAACTCGACCGTGGCATCCCGCCCGACGAGGTGGAGCGCTTCGCCCGGGCGCTCGAGCGCATCGGGGTCGAACACGACATCCACGTCTACGACGAGGTGGGCCACGGCTTCTGGCTGAGGGTGGACGAAGATCCCGAGACCCGCACGGCCCCGGCCGTCGACGCCTGGCGGCGGCTCAAGGCCTACCTCGGCCGCACGCTGCACGGCGACTGAGCCGTACGGGTCGTGGAGCCGGGCGGTTGAGCCGGCGACCGCGGCTCAGTTGCCGGCCCGGGCCCGCTCGGTGCGTCGGCGCAGCGGGAGCAGGGGCACCGAATCGCCCGGCGCGACGATCCAGCCCTCGTAGCGCTCGTAGTGCTGCCGGTAGAGGCCCCCTGGAACCTCGCGCCAGGTGAGCCCCTCGGCCGGCAGCAGGTAGGCGGCGGCGCCCTCCTCGGGCGCATGGAAGAAGGCCCGGCCGCCCGCGTGCTCGACCGGCTCGGGCGTTTCGAAGACCCATTCGGCCGAGCGGATGGTGGTGTCAGCCGCGATGATCAGCCGGCCCTTGATGAAGGGGCGACCGTCGTCTCGCGGACAGAAGGCCACGCTCCACGAGTCGGCGGTCCTTCCCTCGAGCACCAGGCGGTGCCACTCGCCGAACTCGTCCTCGACGAAGTGCGGCGCGAAGTCGGCCTCGAGCGGGGGGTACACCCACGAGTCGTAGGGGCGGGGCGCGTCGGTCCGCTTGATCTTGTAGGCGTAGCCCTCACGCGCGATGCGGCGCGTCCACGCGAAGCGCAGCACCGACGCCGACCCCCGCTGACTCAACGCCAATTCGGGCAGTTGGAGCGGTCCCAGATCCTCTCGTGGCACCACGGTGTCGGCCTCGGCCAGATAGGTGGCCACCCCGAGCGTGTCGAGCCCGCGTCGGTACCGCGCCCGTGCGCGCTCCCAGAGCAGCCGTGCGACGGGATCCTCGTCCAGCTCGCAGAAGTCGACCGCCTCGACCGTGAGCCCCTCGAGCGTGATGGGCGACGCCTGGAGCACCAGGCGGTAGTTGGTCCGGCCGGGCACCACGTCGACCCTCAGCGGCTCGAAGCCGAGGGCCTCGGCGCGCAGGGTCACCGCGCGGGCCGCAATGTCGGCCGGAAACGAGAACAGACCCGCGCGGTCGGTGGAGCGAGCGGCAATGCGGCGCTGTGCGTCCCAGGCCTCGACCGCGACCGCTTCGAGGGGCGTGCCGTCGCTGGCGACCACGCGGCCCACGATCTGTTGCCCCGCGAGCGCACCCGGCGCGCTCTGTGCGAGCGCCAGAGCCGCCACACACAGGCACGCCCAGCGCCCGGCCCACCGCAGGGCGGGCTGGGAACCGGCGGAGACGGGCGCGGCGACCATGGGTCTCAAGATTGCTCCTAGGCGGGACGTGTATGCTTCTGGTAACGCCGTCGGGGGCGTGGGTTCCCCGCCCGGGTTCGCCCCCGACACCATGGCGCGGCAAGAGGCTCCCACGGCGCTCCACCGTACGGCCCACGCACACGGGGGCGACCGGATAACCCGGTCGCCCCCGCGTTCCGTTCCCCCGCACCCGCGGGCGCGGGCCCGCCTCGCCTCAGGGAAGCGTGGTCTCTCGCGCGCTGCCGTAGAAGATGCCGTTGAACAGAAGCGGGAACGCCTGATGCGACTGCGAGCGGAAGGTGATCTTGGGCGTGAAGATGAACAGCTTCCCCTGCCCCTGCGGGGCCTCGAGCATTGCGGTGCCGTCCTTCATGTGCTCCTGGCCCCACGCCCAGCCCGACCGCAGCGGGTGGTCCGTATCGAACCAGCCGACCCGCTTCACGCCCACCGCCGCCGCCCGTTCCTCGTCGAGCGTGAAGAGCGGGCTATGGCTGATGAGCACGTTCAGGCGCTCGCCCATGCCGTGGGTGAGCGGCGAGACGTGTTCGAGCTTCAGGTCGTGGACCGAGCCCGGGGTGAAGTACTTCTCGCGCGGCAGCGGGTTTCCGTCCTCGTCCACCAGGTGGTTGCGCACGGGCAGGCCCGCATGCTCGGCGAGCGCCGCCGACGAGCCGATGGCGATCACCGCCCCGCCGCGCTCGGCGAATCCGAGGATGCGCGGCACCGTCCGCTCCACCGTCACCGCCCCGACGCGGCTCCGGTAGGGTTCGGGGATGCGCTCGATCATCTCGGGCGGCATCCGACCGCCGAATCCGCCGCCCTGGCCGTCGGCTCCTCCCGGGATCGCCCCGTCTTCGAAGATGAGCACGTCGAAGCGCGCGTTCAGGTCGTCGCGGTCGAGCTCGGGCGGGTAGACGACCTCGAAGTCGAACCCGAAGTCCTCCAGGATCTTGCGCGTCCAGCCCGAGGGCATCGAGCCCCCGTAGCGGTCCCACAGGCCGATGCGCGGGCGATGCAGCTCCAGGGCCCGCCCCGACGGCGCGTCGGCCACCGCGTGCAGGCTCAGGCCCGTCGTCCGTGCCAGCTCCTCGAGCTCGGCGCGCGACACCCCGTCGGCCGCGATGAAGAACGTACCCGGCCCATGATGCATGCCGTCGGCGTCCACCGGCTCGAGCAGCCAGTAGACGCGGCCCCCGCCGGCCAGCACCCGGTTGACGATCAGAAACGCGTCGTTCGCCTCGTGGACCAGCAGGTAGCCGGCCGGGTCGGCGGCTCCCGCAACGCGCCCGGGCGGCGGAGTGGCCAGCTCGTCGGTGATGAGCTCGAACGGGCCGTCGAACCCGTCGAGGATACGGTCGAAGCGCACGCCCATCTGGTAGGCCAGCGTCCAGCCCGCGTTGTCGTAGGGAGGCGTCGGCGGGCCGCCGGGATAGGCGAAGTCGTTGGGGTGCTGCTGCGGCTCGAACATGTCGAGCACGTGCGGGCGGAAGGCCTGCGCCGTCTTCACCACGTAGGAGCCCGCCGGATAGTGCTTGCCACCCACCTCGAAGGCCCGGGTGGCGCGGTGCACGTCGACGCCGTTCTTGAGCAGCGCGTTCACGAACTTGGTCGCGGTGCCGAAGTCGGCCTGGTCGGCGGGAATGATGTAGCCGCGCGCGTCCCGCTTCGCGGGGTCGCGCAGCAGCCGTTCGTAGTCGGCGCGCGTGCCCCGCCGGCCCACGGCCTCGGCCGCCGAATCGATCTGGAACGGCCGGATCGTCCAGTTGTCGCGGCTGCCCCGCTCGATCGCGTTCCGGCCCATGCGCCAGATGTTGTAGAGCAGCACCTCACGGTTGCGCGACGCGAAGTCGAGGACTGCCATGTTGGCGGTCTGCGAGTACTCCACCGACTGCCGGAAATGCCACGGCCCGGGCTCGACGGGGAGCGGCAGATCACCGTGCGGAAGCTGGCGATCGGGAATGAAGGGAATCTCGATCGGCGTCGGATTGCCGATCGTCTCGGTGAGCAGCCCGATCATGTTGTGGAAGTAGGGCGTGGTGCGCAGGCCCCCGTTCCACCACGTCGAGTAGCCGGCCCCCGAGCGCATCGTGGTTCCGCCCTTGCCCTCGCGCACGAAGCGCCCGTGCATCGCGGCGCCCACCGCGTCGAGGCTCGTCAGGATGAGCGGGTCGAGGTTGTGGTTGGGCGGATCGCGGAAGGGCGGCGCGAACATCACCGTGCCCGCCGGCCCCGTCTGGTGGTGATTGTAGACGATCTGCGGAAACCACTCCCGGTACATGACCCGGTTCATGTTCGTGGTCTCGCTGAGCGCCGACATGTAGAAGTCGCGGTTGTTGTCGTGCCCGGCGTACTTCTCGTAGAGCACCGGCACCCCGGCGGTGCTTCGCTTCAGGGGATCGGGCTCGCGCATGTACCAGTCCGAGACCAGCTCCATGCCGTCCGGATTCGCGTGCACGGCGAGCAGGATCACGTCGTCGAGGATGCGCAGGGTCTCGGGGTCGTCGCGGCTCACCATGCGGTAGACGAGCTCGGTGAGCTGCTGTGCCCCCAGCACCTCGGTGGCGTGCAGGCCGCCGTCGATCCAGACCACGGCCTTGCCCTCGGAGGCGAGCGCGCGCGCTTCGTCCTCGCTGACCCCTTCGGCCTTGGCCAGCCTGCGTGCGATCTCGCGGTAGCGGTCCAGGTGCGGGCGGTTCGCGGGCGCGGTGATGATCGCCATGATCTGCGGCCGACCCTCTTCGGTCAGCCCGATGTCGTGGACCGTCATGCGGTCCGACTCCGATGCCAGCGTGTGCCAGTACTCGTAGAGCTGGGTGTAGTCGATGAGCTGGTAGTCGGCGCCGATGGGGTGCCCGAACGCCTCTTCGGGAGACGTGACGTGCTGCTGGGCGCCGACCGGCAGCGTGGCGGCCAGGGCGAGAAGGGCGGCGGCGGCGGCCCGACCCGCGGCACCGCCTCTGCGGCCGGATGGGCCGGTGAACGATCGAAGGAACGTCTGACGCATTGCGTGCCTACCTCGAGACCAGAAGGTTCGTCCGGGCCGTGCCGCCCGCTCGGCGGGCCACCCGGGAAGGGGCATACTCTGGGGGGGACCGGCCCCCGTCAACACGGGAGACCCCGGCCCCCGCTCAGCGTCCTCCGACCATCTTCCAGAAGACGATGCCGCCGGCCTGCTGGCCGACCTCGACGGTGGCGACGCGCTCGAAGGAGCGGAGGTCGAAGATGTCGACCCGTCCCGGCTCGGCGCCGACGCCCTCCACGCTCACGAAGGCGAAGCGCGAGTCGGGAGTCACGGCCACGCCGTGCGTGACCGTGCTCGACGACGGCCGACGGGCCAGGCTCCGGCCGTGTTCCAGGTCGAAGAACTCGACCCCGGCGCCCTGCTTGAGGCTGCCCACCAGGAGGCGCCCGTCGGGCGTGGCGTCCAGGTTGTAGATGCCCCGCCCCGTCGGGATCTCGCGGCGGAGCGTCCAGGTGTCGAGGTCCACCTCGAGCAGCACGTCGGCCTTGTTGCAGGCCACCCACACGCTGCGCCCGTCGACCGCGGGCTCCACCCAGGTGGGCGAGCATGTGTTGGCGCGGCGCAGCGGGCCGCCCTCGGGCGGCCACTGGTCGATGCGGCCCTCCTCGCCACGGTAGACCGAGAAGCGGCGCGACACCCGGAACGAGCGCGTGTCGATCTCGACGAGCTGGTCGTCCATCATGCAGTTCGTGTACAGGAACACCCCGTCCACGCCCACGCGCAGGCCGTGCGGCATCACGCAGGTCTCGATCTGCTCCACCTCGACCATGTCGGGTGTGTAGACCACGGACACCGTCGAGGGCACGCGCTCGCCGTGCAGGTTGAAGTTCGCCACGAACGCGTAGAGCCCGTCGGGCGTGAGGTCGAGCGTCGCCGGGAAGCGCCCGAGCAGGATGGGCGGCGCCACCAGGGTGTCGGATCCGGCCTCGAACTTCCACAGCTTGCCGTCGGGGAAGCCATGCCCGGTGGTCATGTAGAGGAAGTGCCCGTCACGCGAGACGTTGAGCCCGTGCGGCCCCTCGGTTTCCACCGAGAGTTCCCCCACGGGAATCGTGCGGTCCACCGCGGCGCCGTCCGGCCCGAAGCGGATCCGGTGCAGAAGGTCGGCGGACTCGGCGCCCACATACACGTAGTAGGTCGCCTCGGGAGGGTGCGCCGGAGCGGACTGAGCGAGCGCCGACGGTGAGAGCCCCGGAACCAGCGTGACCGCCAGGGCGGCGCTGAGCGAACGCAGGGGACGGCGGCCGAAGCCGTGGAAGGTCGATGTCATGGTCGTGGTGGTCGGCCCGCCGGAGCGGGCGGTTGCAAGCGCCATCTTTCTCGATCGGACTACCCAATAGTACTTTCGCTCGCTCCCGACCAGGGCTCCGGCCCGGGTCGGCTCGAAGGACGACGCCCCCCCGGGGCCGCAGGCGCACAAGGAGACCCCGATGAAGCCGTACCGAGTCCTCGCAGCGGCGGCGCTCGCCCTCGCCGTGCTGTTCCCCGCCCCGACCCGAGCCCAGGACGACGCCGCCTCGCGCGTGGCCGCCCTGCGGGCCGAGCCCGAGGCCCTCACGCTGGCGTCCGGCGAGCGAGCCCGCCTCGAGGTGGTGGCCGTCGACGCCGACGGCAACGTGGTCGAGGGCATCCAGTTCCGCATGTTCGGGCGTGGCGTGCGCGTGGAGAACGGCGAGGTCGTGGCCGGGCGCGGCGGCGACTTCCAGGTGTTCGTGACGGCCGTGTTCCCGCCCGGTACGGACCGCCGTCCGCCCACGCTCGTGGTGCCCGTGCACGTCGACTGGCCTCCCATCGCCACCGTCGAGGTGCGTGCCCTCGACGAGGGGCGCCTCTACGCCGGCACCCGTCTGCGCCATACGGCCCGCGCGCTCCACGCCGACGGCAGCGAGCGCCCGCGCCCCGAACTCGCGTGGACGTCGTCCGATCCGTCGGTCGCGTCGGTGGACCGCTTCGGGATGGTCAGCGCGCACGCCCCCGGCCGGGTGGTCATCCGCGCCGGCGCCGAGGGCGCAACGGGCGAACTCACCTACGAGGTCGCGCCGCTTCCGGTGGCGCGCCTCGAGATCCGGGGCGGGCTCGACCGGGCGCGCCAGGGCGACGTGCTCACCTTCCAGGCCGTGGCACTGGCCGAGGACGGCTCCACCGTGGACGACGTACCCGTGGACTGGTCGGTCTCGTTCGTGCCCGACGACACCATCCACGCGCCCGGCGCGGCCGGGATCGTGGATCACGGCAAGTTCGTGGGCGAGGTGCCCGGCGTGTACACGATCGTGGCCACCGCCGGACCGAACGTGGCCCGGCGCACGGTCGACGTTCGCCCGCGCGACGTCGTGCAGGAGATCGAGCTCGTAGGACACGGCAGCGTCAACACGGTCCACACCTCGGACCTGTGGATCTTCGAGGGCGTCGACGGCCGCGACTACGCCGTCACGGGCACCTGGGGAGGCGACGGCTGGGCCTATTTCTGGGACGTGACCGATCCCGCGGCGATCCGGCGCACCGATTCCATCCAGGTCGACGCGCGCACGGTCAACGACGTGAAGGTCTCGCCCGACGGGCGCTACGCGGCGATCTCACGGGAGGGCGCGTCCAACCGCCGCAACGGCGTGGTCATCCTCGACCTCTCCGACCCCGCCCACCCCGAGATCGCCTCCGTCTACGACGAAGGGCTCACGGGCGGCGTGCACAACATGTTCGCCACCAACGACTACCTGTTCGCGCTCTCCGGCGGCGACAAGTACGTGATCCTCGACGTCACCGACATCCGCAATCCGCGGTACGTCAGCGAGTACAACCACCCCGACAGCCGCATCCACGACGTCTGGGTGCACGACGGCATCGCGTATTCCTCGGAGTGGGGTACGGGCGTGGTGGTCGTCGACGTGGGCAACGGCCGCTGGGGCGGATCCATCGAGAATCCGGTGTTCGTGACCAACGTCCCCTACCCCGTGGGCGCGACGCACGCCGCCTTCCCCTACGCGCAGGAGTCCACCGGGAAGTTCTACCTGTTTCTGGGAGACGAGATCATGTCTCGCCAGGGCGCGGCCTGGAGCGGCGCCGGACTCAGCCGCATTCCGCAGCAGGGGGGCACGCCGAGCGTGACGAGCGGCTACATCCACATCATCGACTTCACCGACCCCGAGAACCCGCGCGACGTGGCACGCTACGAGGTACGCGAGTTCGGTACCCACAACCTCTGGGTCGAAGACGACGTCCTCTACCAGGCCTACTACGAGGGCGGCATGCGCATGGTCGACGTCTCGGGGGAGTTGCTGGGCAACCTGGCCGAGCAGGGCCGCGAGATCGCCGTCTTCAAGTCGTTCGATCCGAACGGCTACGTGGCCAACGCCCCCATGGTCTGGGGGGGACAGCCCTACAAGGGCCACATCTTCTTCAGCGACTTCAACTCGGGCCTGTGGGCCGTGAAGCTGAAGCCCAAGGGACGCCCGATCAGCTGAGGGGCCGAGCCCCTCCGGCCCCGGCCGCCGCAGCGCGGCACGGCCACCACACGCACCGCCCGTCGACGCGTCCCGTCGGCGGGCGGTGGGCGTTGGGGAGGGCCGGTCGCCGGCCCCCGCGCGGGCGGGCGGGGGCGTGCCTCACCAGGTTTCGTTCCGGCCCAGCGCCGTGTAGACGAGCACGCGCTCCACGACCGGCTCACCCGTGAGGCGGCTCCACGCCGCGGCGTACAGGTCGACCTGACGCCGGTAGGCCTCGCGGCGGGCGGGGAACGCCGGGTCGGTGCCCACGTCCGTCTTGTAGTCGACGACCACCCAGCCCTCCTCCTCGCGGAAGACCAGATCGATCGCGCCCTCCACCAGGGTGCGCACACCCGACTCGCCCACGCCCTCCAGTTCGACCGCGAAGGGCGCCTCGACCAGCACGTCGCGCGCGGCCCGCGCCCGCTCCCACAGCTCCGAGGCGGCGATCGCCCGCGCCAGCTCCACCAGCTCGTCCAGCTCGACCGGCGCTCCCGCGTCGTCCAGCGGCCGTTCCTCTTCGACGAGCACCGCCCGCACCACGGCCCGCAGGGCCTCGTCGTCCAGGCCGTCGGCGATCGCCGCCAGGGCGGCGTGCACGGCGCGCCCCCACTCCCGCCCGCGTGACTCGGGCACCTCGACCGGCGGGCGCGCCTCCAGGG
>RFGQ01000070.1 GCA_003695865.1 Gemmatimonadota bacterium
CAGCTTCGCGGCCCCGACGTCACGGCCCGCGTCTCGCAGGTCGCGCGCCTGCCCGAGGTGCGCCGCTGGCTGCTGGGCGTGCAGCGCGAGCTTGGCCGGGCCGGCTCACTCGTGGCCGACGGGCGCGACATGGGCACGGTGGTGTTCCCCGACGCCGAGGTGAAGGTCTTCCTGGTGGCCGACCTGGAAGAGCGCGCGCGGCGGCGGCTGAGGCAGGATGGCGTGGCCGACCCCGACGAGGCGGCCGTGCGGGCCGAAGCCGCACGCATCCGCGAGCGGGATCGCGTCGACTCCGAGCGCGAGCACTCCCCCCTGCGGCGCCCCGACGGCGCCCTCGAGGTCGACACGACCGGTCTGGACTTCGAGGCCCAGGTGCAGCGCGTCCTCGAGGCCGTCGCCGCCGTGGGCCGTTGACCCCCCCTGGGGCCGCGCCTACTTTTCCTCTGCTGTACCTGCCGCCTGCGGGCGGTACGCCGAAAGGCCCTCGGGGAGTCCGCGCCTCCTCCGGCCTTTCTTCGTTTACGACACCAACCCGGGCTCCGCGCGGAGACGCCGCCCGGCAGAGGAGGATTCGCGGCTCCGTCCGCGGATTTCAGTGAACTTCATGACCGACCAGAACGAGACCCCTCAGGCCGACACCCCCGACGCCGGCACGCCCGAGACCGTCGAAGAAACGCCCCAGGCCGAGGCCGACACCCCCGACAGCGACCTGCCCGCCGACGCGCCGGCAGCGGAAGCCGAGGCCTCCGCTGCTCAGGCACCCGCCGAGCCCGCCGCCGCCGTGGCCGTGGCCGAGATGCCCGAAGGCATCTCGCCCGAGCTGTTCCACGACCCCTACGGCGACGACGAGATGGACATCTCGCGTTCCGACTTCGAGGCGATGCTCGCCGAGCACCAGGACGTCATGGGCGAGGTGCGCGAGGGCCAGATCGTGCAGGCCAGGGTGCTGCGCGTGACCGAGTCCTCCGTGATCCTCGAGTTCGGCTTCAAGTCGGAGGGCGCGGTCCCGATCGACGAGTTCAAGGATCCCGAGTCCATCGAGCCGGGCCAGGAGGTCGAGGTCCTGCTCGAGAGCCTCGAGGACGACGACGGAATCGTCGTGCTTTCGAAGAAGAAGGCCGACTTCCTGCGGGTCTGGGAGAAGATCAAGGAGGCCTACGAGGCCGACCGCCCGGTCAAGGGCACGCTGGTGCGCAAGATCAAGGGCGGCATGACGGTCGACCTCATGGGCGTCGACGCGTTCCTGCCGGGCTCGCAGATCGCGCTCCGGCGGGTGCCGAACCTCGAAGACCTGGTCGGCGAGACGTACGACTTCAAGATCATCAAGCTCAACAAGCGCCGGCGGAACATCGTCGTGTCGCGCCGCGTGATCCTGGAGCAGGAGCGCGAGAAGAAGAAGGAGCTGCTGGTCAAGGAGCTCATGGTCGGCCAGGTGCGCGAAGGCGTGGTGAAGAACATCACCGACTTCGGCGCCTTCATCGACCTGGGCGGCCTCGACGGCCTGCTCCACATCACCGACATGTCGTGGGGCCGTGTCGGCCACCCCTCCGAGGTGGTCCAGATCGGCCAGACGCTCGACGTCAAGGTGCTCGACATCGACTGGGACCGGGAGCGCATCTCGCTGGGCCTCAAGCAGCTCCTGCCGTATCCGTGGACCGACATCGACAAGAAGTACCCGGTCGGCACGCGCATCCGGGGCAAGGTGGTTTCGATCACCAACTACGGCGCCTTCGTCGAGCTGGAGAAGGGCGTCGAAGGGCTGGTGCACATCTCCGAGATGTCGTGGACGCGCAACGTCCGCCATCCCTCGAAGCTGGTGAACATCGGCGACGAGATCGAGGCCGTCGTCCTCAAGGTGGATCCCGAGGACGAGAAGATCTCGCTCGGCATGAAGCAGATCGAAGAGGATCCGTGGCTCGCGCTGCCGGTGAAGTACCCCACGGGGACGCGCCTCACGGGTACCGTGCGCAACCTGACCTCGTTCGGCGCCTTCGTCGAGATCGAGCCGGGCATCGACGGTCTGGTGCACGTCTCCGACATGAGCTGGACCAAGCGGGTCGAGCACCCGTCCGAGATCGTGCAGAAGGGCCAGGAGATCGAGGTCATGGTCCTGGACGTGGACGCCGAAAACAAGCGGATCTCGCTGGGCATCAAGCAGCTTCAGGACGATCCGTGGCCGACGATCTCGGAGCGCTTCGCACCGGGCGTCGAGACCGAGGGCAAGGTCGTGCGCGTGCAGGACAACGGGCTCGTCGTGGACCTGGGCGACGACATCGAGGGGTACGTGCCGGGCGCCCACACGGGCGTCGAGGACGCGTCGCGCCTCGAGGAGTACTACTGGCAGGGTGACCCCGTCGACCTCAAGGTCGTGGAGTCCGACGCCTCCAACCGCCGGATCGTGCTCGAGGTGCTGGGCACCCCCGAGCGTAAGGGCCGCCCCGACGCCGAGGCCGGTGACGCCGATGCCGAGGCGCCTGCCGAGGCCGCGGTAGCGGACGGGACGCCCACGGCCGAAGCGGCGGTGGAGGAAGCCGTCGAGGCCGGAGAGGAGGAGGCCGAGTCGAGCGAGGAGCCCGAGGCGGACGCCGACGCGGACGCCCCGGAGGCCGAGGCGGCCGACGAGGCGCCCGAAGGCGAGGCCGAGACGGCCGACGACGACGAGGACAAGGACGCGTCCTGACGGACGGGAGCGTATCCCACTCATGGTCCTGACCTTCCTGCGAGCCCGGGCGCCCCGTGCGCCCGGGCTTCGTCGCATCCGGTGGGTGATGCTGCCCCTGGTGCTCCACGCCTGTACGCCGGTCGGGCAGCCCGCCACGGGCCCCGAGGCGCCGCCACCCGACCCGCCGATCGAAGCCGGCGGCGTCTCGAGCACCGCCGAAGCGACCGCCGCGGCCCGCCTGGGCGCCATGCAGCGCGCCCTTCAGGCCGGTGACTGGGAAGCGGCTCGTCGGGCCGCGCAGGCCGTGGTCGACAGCTTCCCCCGAGCGCCCGGGTCGTCGCGGGCGCTCTTCGTGCTGGCACGCGCCGCGCTCGAGACGGGAGACACCGTGGCCGCCGCGGGGCCGGCCGAGCGTTTCGAGCGGCTCGTGGGCGCCGGCGATCCCCGCGCCGCCGAAGCGCGCCTGTGGCGGGCGTGGGCCCGACTGGCCGAGGGCCGCCCCGAGGCCGCGGTGCGTCTGGCCCTCACGCTTCCGGCCACCGCGCCGTCCGCCGCCCGCGACGGGGCGCGGGCGCTGCTGCAGCGAACCGTGGAATCGCTCGCCGGGGACGCGCTGGCCGAGGCGGCGACGCTGGTCGACCCACCTCCGGCCTGGGCCGCCCCCGTGCTGGCCGAGTACGCCCTGCAGCGCTTCCTGGCCGGCGACACGGCGGACGCGACCCGCTGGGCGCGCGCTGCTCTCGAGCGGGGCGCCGGCGACCGGGCGCGCGCGGTGGCGGAAGCCGTGCTGTCGGGAGACGTGAGCGCCTTTGCCGGCTTCCCGCCGCTCGGGGCCATCCTGCCGCTCACGGGCTCGCCCGCGCTGCGCCGCTTCGCCCGGGCGATTCAGGAGGGTGTCGAGGTGGCGCTCGATCCGGCCGGAGGCCTGGTGCGAGAGGGCCGGGCACCCGAGCTGCTGATCCGGGACGACCGGGGCGCCCCCGACCGGGTCGCCGCGCTCGTGGCCGGGCTCGAGGAAGCGGGTGCCGTGGGCGTGG
>RFGQ01000751.1 GCA_003695865.1 Gemmatimonadota bacterium
ACTGCTTCTGCCTGCACGCCAACGAGACGCTCAACCGGCTCGAGCACACGCCCAAGCTGGTCATCGCCGCGCTCAACGGTCACACGGTGGGCGGAGGCCTCGAGATCGCCATGGCGGCCGACATCCGCATCGCCCGCAAGGACGGCGGCGTGACCGGCCTGCCCGAGGTCTCGCTCGGCGTGCTGCCCGGCACCGGCGGCACGCAGCGCATGACGCGTCTGGTGGGCAAGGCGAAGGCCATCGAGCTGATGGTCACGGGTGAGACGTTCGGCTTCGACAAGGCCCACGAGCTCGGTCTGGTCAACGAGGTCATCGAGGCCGAGTCGCGCGACGACTTCCTCGAGAAGGTGCTCGAGTACGCCCGCCAGTTCACGACGCCGAACAAGGCGACCAGGGCCGTGGGCCACATCAAGCGCTCCGTGCAGACCGGCAACGAGCTGCCCTTCGAGCTGGCGCTGGCGCTCGAGCGTGAGCTGCAGCAGCAGCTCTTCCAGAGCCAGGACGCGAAGGAGGGGCTGGCGGCGTACGTCGAGAAGCGCAAGCCCGAGTTCACCGGCAAGTGAGCGACATGAACGACGACGTCCGCTCCCGGCTCTGGATCGGAAACTCCTGGCAGGACGCGGCCTCGGGCCGCACGTTCGCCACGGTGAACCCCGCCACCGGCGAGGTGATCGCCGAGGTGGCCGAGGGCGGCGCCGAAGACGTGGACCGGGCGGTCGAGGCCGCCCGGTCCGCGCTCGCCTCGTCGGCGTGGAAGCGCATGAATCCCCACCGGCGCGCCGAGATCCTCTGGCGACTGGCCGACCTGATCGAACTGCACGCCGACGAGCTGGCCGAGCTCGAGACCCGCGACAACGGCAAGCCCATCTTCGAGTCGCGCCAGGTCGACCTGCCCAGCGTGGTCGAGACCTTCCGCTACTACGCCGGGCTCGCCGACAAGGTGCAGGGCGACACCATCCCGGTGAAGGGCCCCTACCTCAACTACACCCTCCGCGAGCCCGTGGGCGTGGTCGGGTGCATCGTGCCCTGGAACTTCCCGCTCAACCTGGCGTCGTGGAAGGTCGCCGCGGCGCTCGCGTGCGGAAACACGGTGGTGCTCAAGCCCGCCGAGGAGACGCCGCTCACGGCGCTGCGGCTCGGCGAGCTGGGGGCCGAAGCCGGCCTGCCCGAAGGAGTGCTCAACGTCGTCCCCGGCTTCGGCGAGACCGCCGGCGCGGCGCTGGTGCGCCATCCGGGCGTGGACGCCATCTCGTTCACGGGATCGACCGAGGTCGGCCGCATCGTGATGCGCGAGGCGGCCGAGACGCTCAAGAAGGTGACGCTCGAACTGGGCGGCAAGTCGCCCAACGTGGTGTTTGCCGACGCTGACGTCGAAGCGGCCGTGCGGGGCGCGTCGAGCGGCATCTTCTACGGCAAGGGCGAGGTCTGCGCGGCGGGTTCGCGCATCCTCGTCGAGGCGTCGATCTACGACGACTTCGTCGAGGCCTTCGGCCAGCGTGCCGAGAAGATGACCGTGGGCGACCCCATGGGACCCAAGACCCGCCTGGGCGCCATCGTGAGCGAGGCGCAGCTCGAGCGCGTGATGGGCTACGTGGAAGCGGGCCGCGAGGAGGGCGCGCGCCTGGTCACCGGAGGCGAGCGCACCCAGGTGGACGGGCGCGGCAACTTCGTCACGGCCACCGTCTTCGCCGACGTCGATCCGTCGATGCGCATCGCCCAGGAAGAGATCTTCGGACCGGTCGCGGCAATCCTGCGCTTCGAAGACCTCGAGGACGCGGTCGAAAAGGCCAACCGCACCTTCTACGGTCTCGCGGCCGGCGTGTGGACGCGCGACATCGGCAAGGCGCACCGCATGGCCGCAGAGCTGCAGGCCGGCACGGTGTGGATCAACACCTACAACCAGTACGACGCCGCGTCCCCCTTCGGCGGCTACAAACAGAGCGGCTTCGGGCGCGACCTGGGCTATCAGTCGGCGCTCGAGAAGTACACCCAGGTGAAGTCGGTCTGGGTCGCGCTCGACCGGTGAGGCCGCCCGTGCAGAACGCCGTCATCGTCGCAGCGCTCCGCACCCCCATCGGCCGCCACGGGGGCACGCTCGCCCCGGTGCGGCCCGACGACCTGGCCGCCCGCGTGATCGCGGCCGTGGTGGACCGGGCCGGCGTGGACCCGGCCGAGGTCGACGACGTGCTGATGGGATGCACCAACCAGGCGGGCGAAGACAACCGCAACGTGGCCCGCATGGGGCTGCTGCGGGCGGGGCTGCCCGTCACGGTGCCGGGCCAGACCGTGAACCGGCTGTGCGGGTCGGGCCTGCAGGCCGTGGCCTCGGCCGCCCACGCCGTGCGGGCCGGCGAGGGCGAGGTGTTCGTGGCCGGGGGCGTCGAGAGTATGAGCCGAGCGCCCTTCGTGATGCTCAAGCCCGAGCAGGCGTACCCCCGCGGCGTGCCGCCCGTAGCCGACACGGTGCTCGGCTGGCGCTTCCCCAACCCCGCCTTCCCCGCCGAATGGACGATCGGGCTGGGCGCGACGGCCGAGGTGGTCGCCGAGGAGTTCGGCGTCACCCGCGAGGAGCAGGACGCCTTCGCGCTCGAGAGCCAACGCCGCTGCGCCGCCGCGCAGGCGGCCGGCCGCTTCGCGGACGAGATCGTCCCGGTCGAAGTGCCCCGCCGGAAGGCCGAGCCGCTCGTCTTCGACACCGACGAGCACCCCCGCGCCGACACCACGCTCGAGGCGCTCGCGCGGCTCAGGCCGGTCTTCAAGGAGGGCGGCACCGTGACGGCCGGCAACGCGTCGGGCATCAACGACGGCGCGGCGGCGCTGCTGGTGATGTCGGAGGCGCGGGCCGCGGCGCTCGGACTCGAGCCGCTGGCGGTGATCGTGGCCAGCGCGGTCGCGGGCGTCGAGCCGCAGCGGATGGGTGTGGGACCCATTCCGGCGACCCGCCGGGCGCTGGAGCGCGCGGGCTGGACCAGCGCCGACCTGGACCTGATCGAACTCAACGAGGCGTTTGCGGCGCAGGCGATCCCCTGCATGCGCGAGCTCGACCTCGACCCCGCCCGTACCAACGTCAACGGAGGCGCCATCGCGCTCGGCCACCCGGTCGGCTGCTCCGGTGCGCGCATCCTCACCACCCTGGTCCACGAGATGCGACGCCGCGATGCGCGGCGGGGTCTGGCAACCATGTGCATCGGCGTCGGCCAGGGCATCGCCCTGCTCGTGGAGCGTCCGTGAACGCCACTGCCGACACCGCACTCACCCGCCCCATCCGCCGCGTCGCCGTGCTCGGCGCGGGCACGATGGGGCACGGAATCGCACAGGTCTCGGCCACCGCCGGCTACGAGACCACCCTGTACGACATCGACATGGCCACGGTCGAAGCGGGCCTCGCCCGCATCCGGCGCAACCTCGACAAGGGGGTGGAGGTCGGAAAGGTCGACCCCGACGACCGCCGCGCTACGCTGGGGAGGCTGCGGCTCACCTCCGATCTGCCGCGGGCGGTGCGCGAGGCCGACCTGGTGGTGGAGGCGGCGCCCGAGCGTATCGACCTCAAGCACGAGTTATGGCGTGCCGTCGAGCGTGAGGTGGACGAGAACGCGCTGCTGGCCACCAACACCTCGTCGCTCTCCATCGCCCGGCTGGCCGAAGCGCTCGAGCGTCCTGAGCGCTTCCTCGGGCTCCACTTCTTCAATCCGGTGCACATCATGGCGCTGGTCGAGGTCGTTTGGGGGCCGCGCACCGACGAGGCGACCCGCTCCGACGGCATGGCGTTCGCGCGCAGCCTCGGCAAGGAGCCCATTCTGGTGAAGGACTCCCCCGGCTTCGCGTCGTCGCGCCTGGGGGTGCTGCTGGGCCTCGAGGCCATGCGCATGGTCGAGGAGGGCGTGGCCAGCCCCGAAGACATCGACCGCGCCATGGAGCTGGGGTACCGCCATCCCATGGGCCCGCTCAAGCTGACCGACCTGGTGGGGCTCGACGTGCGGCTGAGCATCGCCGAGTACCTGCACGAGACGCTGGGATCCGAGGCGTTCCGCCCGCCCGAGATCCTTCGGCGGCTGGTCGCCCAGGGGAAGCTCGGAAAGAAGACGGGCGAGGGGTTCCACGTGTGGAGGAACGAGTGAGCGACACGGTGAAGGTGACGCGGGACGGCGCGATCGCGCTCATCACGCTCGACCGGCCCGAGAAGCTGAACGCGCTCAACGAAGCGGTCCGCCAGCAGCTCATGGAAGCCGTCGACGCGCTCGCCGCGGACGACGAGGTACGGGTCGCCATCCTGCACGGCGCGGGAGAGAAGGCGTTCGTGGCCGGCGCCGACGTGGCCGAGTTCGCGGCCCGCACCGCGCAGGAGCAGCGCGAAGTGTATCAGCGGCGGCGCGTGTACGACGCGGTCGCCGCCTTCCCCAAGCCGCTCATCGCCGCGGTGCACGGATTCTGCCTGGGCGGCGGCAACGAGCTGGCGCTCGCCTGTGACGTGCGCGTGGCCGACCGCACGGCCCGCTTCGGCCAGGCCGAGATCCGCATCGGGCTGATCCCGGGCGCCGGCGGCACGCAACGGCTGGCGCGGTTGGTGGGCCCCGGGCAGGCGCTGCGCATCGCCCTTTCGGGCGACTTCATCGACGCCGAAGAGGCCCATCGCATCGGTCTGGTCGAAGTCCTCACCGACGAGGGGAAGCACCTCGAGGCCGCGCGGGAGCTGGCCGGACGGATGGCCCGCTGGAGCCCCGTGTCGCTGCGGCTCATCAAGGAGTCGGTGCGGGCGGCCATGGAGATGCCCCTCTCGGCGGGCCTGGCCTACGAGCGGGAGCTGTTCCTGGCCGCCTTCGCGAGCGAGGACGGCCGCGAGGGTGTGCGGGCCTTCGTCGAGAAGCGTACGCCCGAATTCCGGGGGCGCTGACCTCGAGCGCCCAGGCGGCACACGCGTCGGGACCGCGCCCACGCGACACGGTCTAGGGGAAGCCGCCGGCGCCGGAGCCGCTGGGTAATCGCCGCCGCGGCGGGGCCGAGGCTCCGCCGAGCCCGGGAACGCCGCCCGGGACGCGCCCCGGCAGGACTTGTCGCGCGGGCAAAGCGGCCGTATCTGGATGCGACGACGCCCCCCGCCGACGCACGGAGGTTCCATGCCCCATGAACACCCGCCCCGCCTCGCCCGGTGGGCGCGAGGCAGCCGCCCGGCCGCGCTCACCGTCCTGTTCCTGGCCGTAGGCTGCTCCGGTGGCGACGCCGATCCCGAAGCGCACGCCACCGAGGGGCCCCCGGCCTCACCCGAGATCCACGTGAGCGGCTTCGCCGCCTCGGAGGCCGTGCGCCACGACCCCGAGGTGGACGTCTACCTGGTCGCCAACATCTCGGGAGACCCCACCGGCAAGGACGACGACGGCTTCATCTCGCGCGTCTCGCCCGACGGCGAGGTCCTCGAACTCCGTTGGATCGACGGTGCCGACGAGGCGGTCACCCTGCACGCGCCCAAGGGCATGGCGCTCAAGGGCGATACGCTCTTCGTCGCCGACATCGACGTGGTACGCGCCTTCGACCGCCACACCGGTGCGCCCCTCCAGGAGCGGCCGGTGCCGGGCGCCGAGTTCCTGAACGACGTCGCCGTCGGCGGGGACGGCACCGTGTACGTGACCGACACGGGCGCGGGCGTGCTCTATCGCTTCGAGGGCACCGAACCCGTCGTACTTGCCGCGGGCGAGGCGCTCGGACGCCCGAACGGGGTGGACGTCGACGAGCACGGGGTGGTCATCGTGGCCTGGGACGGCGGCGCGCGCCGCGTGGACCCCGAGACCGGGGCGATCACGCCGCTGCCCGCTCCCGACGGCGAGCGCCTGGACGGTGTGGTGCTGCTCGACGACGGGTCCTACCTGGTGTCCTCCTGGGACCACGAGGCCGTCCTGCGGGTGCACGCCGACGGGGCCGTCGACACGGTGCTCGCCGGGGTGCCCCGCGCCGCCGACATCGGGCTGGACCCGACGCGCCGGCGTGTGCTCGTGCCCACGTTCGACAACGTGCTGCACGGCGTCCCGCTGCCCCGCAGCGACGGCGGCCAGGAATGACGCCCCGCATGCCGACCGGGGAGCGCCTCGCCATCGCGGCCTTCTTCGCCGCCTACGTGGCCGCCGTGACCTGGCCCGGCCTCACCCTGGTCAATCGCGTACACCCGCTGGTGCTCGGCCTGCCGTTCGTCATGGCGTGGATCGCCGCCTGGCTCGTGGCCGCCGGGCTGGTGCTCTGGGGGGTGGACCGGCGAGCCCGTGCGCGGCGGCACGCGTCGGGCGACGACGGCGCCGCGCCCGCCGGCCGCTAGCGGAGGCCCGCGATGGAACGCTGGGTGTGGGTCACGCTCATCCTGGCCGGCTATCTGGCGGTGACGCTCGCCATCGGGCTGGCCGCCGGACGCCGCTCGTCCGATACGGTGTCGGGCTACGTCGCGGCCGACCGGGACTTCGGCCTGCTGGTCATGTACTTCGTGACCGGCGCCAGCGTGTTCAGCGCGTTCGCGTTTCTGGGCGGCCCGGGCTGGGCCTACAGCCGCGGCGCGGCGGCCTTCTACATCCTCTCGTACGGGGTGTTGGGCATGGCGCCCTGGTACTGGCTGGGGCCCCGGGTCGCCGAGGTGGGCCGCCGCCGCGGCTACGTGACGCAGGCGCAACTCCTGGCGGGCCGCTTCCCCTCCCGCCTGCTGTCGGTGCTCATCGCCGCCCTGACCCTCGTGGCGTTCGTGCCGTACATCACGCTGCAGATGCGCGGCGCGGGCATCGTGATCGAGGCCGTGACCGACGGGCACATTCCCCTGTGGGCCGGCGCGGCGCTGGCCTACGGCATCGTCATGCTCTACGTGATCTTCGCGGGCGTGATGGCGGTGGGCTGGACGAACACCTTCCAGGGGGTGTTCATGCTCGTCATCGCGTGGAGCCTGGGCCTCTATCTGCCCGTGAAGCTCTACGGGGGCGTCGGCCCGATGTTCGAAGCCATCCTGGCCGAGCGCCCCGAACTGCTCACCGTGCCGGGGCTCACGGCCTCGGGCGAGCCGTGGACCTGGGGGGGCTACTCCTCGGCGATCCTGGTGAGCGCGGTGGGGCTCCAGATGTGGCCGCACCTGTTCATGAAGGCCTTCGCGGCGCGCGACGACGACACGCTGCGCCGCACCGTGATCCTCTTCCCCACGTTCCAGCTCTTCCTGATCCCGGTCTTCCTGATCGGGTTCTCGGGCGTGCTCTTCCCCCAGGCGCCGCCCGACGGACCGGACTCGATCCTGCCCTTCATGGTGCTCAGCACCGGCATGCCGGCGCTCGTCGTGGGCCTGTTCTGCGCCGGCGCCCTGTCGGCGTCGATGTCGACCGGAGACGCGCTCCTGCACGGAGCCGCCTCGGTGGTCGTGGAGGATGGGGTGCGCCCGTTCTGGAGCCTCAGCGACGCGCAGCAGCGCCTGCTCATGAGGGTGCTGGTCGTGGCGGTCGGCGCCGTGGCCTACGTGTTCGCGCTCGACGAGGACTCCTCGCTGGTCGAGCTGCTGCTGGGCTCGTACGGCATCATCGCCCAGCTCGCGCCGCCCGTGGTCGCCGCGCTCTACTGGCGGCGGGCCACCACCGCCGGCGCGCTGGCCGGCCTGGTGGGAGGCTCGGCGGTCTCGGTGTTCTTCTACCTGAACGGGCACCTGCGCCCGTTCGACCTTCACGAGGGCGTGCTGGGGCTGCTCGCGCACGTGCCGCTGTTGGTGCTCGTCAGCCTGGCGACCCCACCGCAGGAGGCGCCGCACGTACGCGCCTTCGTGGAAGAGCGCGGGGGGAGCGCCGAACCCGCGTCCCCGGCAGCATCCGCCCACTCCACTCCACGGGAGCATCCATGAGCCCGTCCGACGACGCCGAGGCCCGGCTCGCGAGCCTGAGAGAGGCGATCGTCGATCTCGACGACCGACTCATCCGGCTGGTGGCCGAGCGCCGCGACCTGGCCATCGAGATCGGCCGCGCCAAA
>RFGQ01000752.1 GCA_003695865.1 Gemmatimonadota bacterium
ACTGCTTCTGCCTGCACGCCAACGAGACGCTCAACCGGCTCGAGCACACGCCCAAGCTGGTCATCGCCGCGCTCAACGGTCACACGGTGGGCGGAGGCCCTCCCCTCGTGCGGCAGGGGGGCGCGGATGCCTCCGAGGAACAGGTGCGTCAGGTCGCGCACCAGCGTGTCCACGTCGACGTCGCGCTCCGGCCGGTACCACGTGTAGAGCCAGTTCATCATGCCGAACAGGGCGAACGTGGCGACTCGAAGATCGATGGATTCTCCCTCGGGGGCCAGGCCCCGCAGGGCATCTTCGACGAGGGCCGCGTAGCGCCGCTTGAGTGCCCGCACGCGCTCGCGGTATTCGCCCTCGAGCGCGTCGGCCTCGTGGGAGAGCACCTTCATCTCGGCCATGTTGTCCGCGAAGAAGCGCAGGTGGTTGCGCACGAGGATGCGCAGTCGCTCCTCGGCGCCCTCGATACCGGCCAGGTCGGCCTCGAGCCGCTCGAGGATCGTCTCGAAGCAGTGGTGCTGGATGAGGAAGAGCAGCGCCTGCTTCGAGCGGAAGTAGTAGTAGAGTCCCGAGAGGCTCACCCCCGTGCGCCGCGCCAGGTCGCGCACGCTCGTGCGGTCGTAGCCCTGCTCGGCGAACAGCTCGGCGGCGGCCCTGAGGATGCCGGCCAGCTTGGCGTCGTATCCTCCGGGCGACTCGGGGGTTGCCGGGTCCAGCGCCTGCTCGGGCGCGAGGCCGGTGCGGGGGGAGGCCACCCGGTCCCTGTGCGCGCTCCCCCGGTTCCGCGGCGCGCCCGAAGGGGTCACCGCAGCGTCGTCGGCCGGTGGTTCACGCCGCTGTCGCCCGTCTCTCACGCCGGGATGCCTCCGATAGGATGATGGGGCGCGGACCCGGCCCCGGGAGCGGGCGAATCCGGGCTGCGCGCTCGGGGTATGTCGAGTCCGTACGAGGGGTTTCGGACGAGCGTCCGAACGAACCTATCCGGGCCCGAAGGGGCGGGCAACGGCATGCCGCCGAAGCGGCTCGCCCGTTAGGTTGAGGCCATGAAACGGTCAGGATCGATCGACACCATGCGTGGTTGGCGGGGCCGTGCGGCCGCGGTCGCGATCGGGGTGGCGCTCCTCGCCGCCTGCGGCGATTCCGCCTCGGCGCCGCTCGTGAGTGTGGTCACCGCCGAGAGCCGGGGCGCGATCGAGATCGCCGTCCCGCTGCCGACCCCCGATCGGCTGGCCCGCGAGGTCGGCCTCGACGAGGAATTGGACGGCGCTCTGGCGGTATGGGAGGCGTCGTGGGCCGCCACGCCCGAGCGCGGCGGGGCCGTTCGCGACAGCGTGCGCATGGCTCTCGCGGCCGGGTTGGCGACGCGCGTTTCGGCGCGGCGTGCGGGCGAAGCGGCAGGCGAACTGAAGCGCGTGGTGGACGACATCGGCGAGCTGCCCGAAGGGGCCGTGGTGCCGGGCCTCGCCGAGCGCCTGGCCGAGGCGCGCGACGCCGTCACGCGGGCGTCGCTGGCGGCCCGCGAGGGACGCGTCGAAGAGGCGCTGCAGGGCACGCTCGCTGCGGCGGACGCGGTCGAAGCTCTGCGACCCCGCCGCGTGGCGCAGGCGCTCACGGCCGAGGTCGAGGCGCTGTCGAGAAGGGAAGGCGGACTCGATGCGTACCCCGACGAGACCAGGGGGCGTATCGTGCGCCTGTTGGAGGGCGCGCGCGACGCTCTGCTGCTCGAGGACTATCCGCGGGCCATCCGCCGCGGCTACTATGCCTGCCGGCTGCTGGGCGGCTGCGTGGGTGCGCGCTGAACTCGAGCCGCCGCGGGCCGCAGGGTACGCTGCGCCCCGGCCGCCCACGTCGACACGTCGACCGTGGGCCGGCCCCGCACTCCGAGACGAGGGAAAACCCATGCGTAGACCGCTTCCCGGGCCGCGGGCCATCACGGCGCCCCCGCCGCCGCGGCCGGCGCTGCTCCTCGCCGTCGCGCTGCTGGCGGCGCCGGCGGCGGCCCGTGCACAGGCCGTGGGCGGCCACGTGATGCGCGTGCCCGTCACCGGCGTGGTGGAACTTGGCCTCGCGCCCTTCGTCGAGCGTGCCGTGCGGACCGCCGAGTCCGAAGGGGCGCGCGCCGTGATCCTCGACATCGACACGCCCGGCGGACGCATCGACGCCGCCGAGCGCATCGCCGACGCGCTGCAGGACAGCCGCGTGCCGGTCTACGCCTACGTCAACCGGCGCGCGTTCTCGGCCGGCGCGCTCATCGCGCTCGCGGCCGACCACATCTACATGCGCCCGGGATCGGTGATCGGCGCCGCCACGCCGGTGGACGGTGGGGGAACGAAGGCCAGCGAGAAGATCGTCTCGGCGATGCGCAGCGAGATGCGGGCGCTGGC
>RFGQ01000753.1 GCA_003695865.1 Gemmatimonadota bacterium
GAGCGCTCCCGAGCGGACGCGCAACGCGCTCGACCTGCTGCCTGCGGCGCTCCACGCGGCCACACGCCTCGCGGCGAGTCAGCCCGCGAACGACGTGCTCGGGCCGGCGACCGTCGTTCCCACGAGCGTCGAGGCCCGGCCCGAGAGCCGCAACGTGATTCCCGACGAGGTGGTGCTGGTGCTCGACTGGCGGGTGCTGCCCGGCGCCACGCTCGAAGGCCTCGTCGAAGACGTGCGTCGGGCGCTCGAAGAAGCGCTTCCGGCGGGCACGTCCGCCGATGCGTGGGAGGTACGCGCTGCCTCCGAGCACCAGGTGACCTACACCGGCCTCGCCGAAGACAAGAACCTGTTCACACCGGGCTTTCTCATGGAGCCCGACGACCCGCTCGTGCTCGCGGCGGCGCGTGCCGTGGGACGCCGCGAGGGGGCCGGCGACGCCGCCGTGCGCCCGTGGACCTTCGCCACGGACGGTGGATGGTCGTGCGGCGTGCACGGAATCGCCACGATCGGCTTCGCGCCGGGCGAGGAGCGCTTCGCGCACACGAACCGGGAGCGCCTCGACCTGGCGGAGGCACGCTGGGCCTTCGAGCGTTATCCGGTGCTCATCGACGCCCTGCACGCCTACCTGGCCGGGGCCGCCTGAGGCGGAGCGCTCTTTGGGGCGCGGGGAGGAGCCGGCGCCCGGCCGGCGTGGGTCCGGAACGCCGCGGCGTCGCCGGGGCCGGCCTCGCCGGGCCTTCCGCCCGGGGGTGTTTCGTCTAGCTTCTACGCGCGGTCGCGCCGGCTCCGGCGCGGCCGGGCTTTTTTTGCGCCGTCGGCGTGCGGCGTGCACCCGAGAACGCGATCGCGGAAGAATGCTGAAAGTCGGAATCGTCGGACTGCCCAACGTGGGAAAGTCCTCGCTCTTCAACGCGCTCACCGCGCAGGGGGCTCCGTCGGAGAACTACCCCTTCTGCACGGTCGAGCCGAACGTGGGAACCGTCGAAGTGCCCGACCCGCGCCTCGACCGGATCCACGAACTGGTGGGTTCGCGCACGAAGGTGCCCACGTTCATCCAGTTCGTCGACATCGCCGGGCTGGTGAAGGGCGCTTCGGAGGGCGAGGGCCTGGGCAACCGCTTCCTGGCCAACATCCGAGAGGTGGACGCCGTGGCGCACGTGCTGCGCTGCTTCGAGGGCACCGACGTGACGCACGTGCTGGGAGACGTCGATCCGGTGCGCGACCGCGAGATCGTGGAGACCGAGTTGACCCTGTCGGACCTCGAGATCGTCGAGAACCGGCTCGAGCGCGTGCGCAAGAAGGCGAAGTCGGGCGAGAAGGAAGCGCAGCGGGAGGTGCGCGTGCTCGAGAAGGCGCTCGAGCCGCTCGCCGAAGGGCGGCCGGTACGGTCGGTCCCGTTCGACGACGACGAGCGCCAGGTGCTCAAGGGGTTTCAGCTGCTCACGGCGAAACCGGTGCTCTACGTGGCAAACGTCGCTGAGAGCGACCTTCCGGACGGCGACAACGCACACGTGCGCGCGCTGCGCGAGGCGATCGAACACGAAGGCGCGGGCGGTCTGGTGTGCGTCTGCTCCGCGATCGAGGCCGAACTCGCGGAACTCGACCCCGACGAGCGCCAGGTCTTTCTCGGCGAGCTCGGCCTGGCCGAGAGCGGTCTGAAACGCATGATCCGGGCTGCCTACGACCTGCTCGGGCTCATCACCTTCTTCACGGCGGGTGAGAACGAGTCGCGGGCATGGACCGTGCGTGCGGGTACGACCGCGCCCCAGGCCGGCGGCACGATCCACTCCGACTTCGAGCGGGGCTTCATCCGCGCCGAGACCATCGGCTTCGAAGAGTTCGAGCGGATCGGGTCGCTCAAGGCCGCGCGCGAGCAGGGCCGAATCCGCTCGGAAGGGAAGGACTACGTCGTTCAGGACGCCGACATCATCCTGTTCCGCTTCAACGTCTAGCAGGGCCTGGCGGGGCCGGCCCAAACGGGGCCGCCGCGCAGGCGCGCGGGCCTTCTGGCGGGCCGCTTCGGGCGCTATACTTTACGGCTCTGATCCCGCTCCACCCGCAGGGGGTGGGGCCCGTCTCGAAACGGACCGAGGGAGACCATGCGACTCTACGAGATCGTCTACATTTTCGACGCGTCGCTCGATGAGGACGCCGTCAACGCGAAGCTGGAGCGGTTCCAGGGGGAACTGACCGGAGCCGCCGGCGCCGAGGTCGTCGCCGTGGACCACTGGGGCGTCCGCCAGTTCGCCTACCCGATCAACAAGACCAGCAGCGGCTATTACGTGATCGCCCAGGTGCGCACGACGCCCGACGGCCTGCCGGCCTTCGAGCGTCTGCTCAAGCTGGACGAACAGGTCATTCGCTATCTCATCGTGCTCAACGAGGGCGAGCCCACGTCGGGGCAGTCTCTGGTGGTCGAGCGTCCGGTCCGGTCGACCGACGACGACGAAGAAGACGAGAGCGATGATGAGGCCGACGACGAAGACGACGAGGACGAGCGCCGTGCGGGCCCGCCCGAGTTCAGCGGAGGCCGCGGCCGCCGTCGCCGCATGGACGGTCCCCGGATCGAGCTCCTGAACTACAAGGACGTCGGGACGCTGTCGCGCTTCCTCACCGAGCAGGGCAAGATCCTGCCCAAGCGGACGACGAAGGTGACCGCGCGCTTCCAGCGTCAGCTCGGGCGGGCGGTCAAGCGGGCCCGTTACCTGGCGCTCATTCCCTACACGCGTCGGCACGAGGGCTGACGCCCGCGGGCATGAGCGACCTCGACCGCGCGGACGTGGGGCGCGTCCGGGGATGGCCCCGCGCGTTGGCCCTGTTCGCGGTCGTGATGTCGCTGTCGGCGTTCGGCGTACTGCCGTTGATCGCCATCCCGTTTCTGGTGTTGGTCCTCACGCTCGGCTCGCGCCGGCTGGGCGCCCTCGCTCTCGCGGGCGTGTTCGCCTTCGCCGCCTTCGCTCGGGCCGGGACCGACGGGGTCTGGTGGTTGGGTCGCGGTTGGGGTCTGCTGGCCGGCGGGGGCTTCACCGCCGCGTGCCTGGCGTGGCCGCGGGCGCCGTTCGTGCACCGCGGCCTCCTGGCCCTGGCTGGCGCGGGCCTGGGGGCGGCCGCGGTCTTCGCGGTGCACCCGGGGGCGTGGGCGGCGGTCGACTGGATGATCCGGGAGTCGATCTTCCGGTCGGTGGCGGCCAGCGCCGAAGTGCTGCGGGCGCTGCAGTCCGAGGGTGGAGGCCTCTTCGGGGAGCAGGTGCTGGCGGCTCTTTACGACGCGGCCGAGTGGCAGGGACACGTGTTCCCGGCGCTCCTCGGTCTCGCCACCCTCGCGGCCCTGGGCGTGGCATGGTGGCTGTACGCGCGCCTGGCGCACGGTAGTTCGCGGGGCCTGGGACCGCTGCGGGACTTCAGGTTCAGCGACCATCTGTTGTGGTTTTTGGTGCTGGGACTCGCGGCGGTGGTGTTCGGCGGAGACGACCCGGACGGCTGGGGGCGGGCCGGCGCGAATGCCGTCTGGTTCATGGGCGGCCTCTATGCGCTGCGGGGCTTTGCGGTCGTGATGTTCCTGAGCGGAGGGGTGTCGCTGCTCGGGGGGGTCGCTCTTGTGGGGCTGATGCTGTTTCTGGGACCGATTCTGACGGCGGCCGCGCTGATTCTGGGCGTTTCGGACACCTGGCTGGACCTGCGCGGACGCGCCCGCGCGACGATCGATTCGACATGAGCGGTACGGAGGAGTATTCGAGATGAAGCTGATTCTGAGGAAGGCCGTGGAGAACCTCGGCGCGGCGGGCGAGGTGGTGGAGGTGAAGCCGGGCTACGCGCGCAACTACCTGATCCCGCACGGTCTGGCCTACGTGGCGAGCCAGAAGAACCTGGAGCGGCTCGAGGCCGAGCAGGCGCGGGCCGAGGAGCAGGCTCGCCGCGACTACCTCGAAGCGCGCCGGCGGGCGTCGCAGCTCGAGGGCGCGTCGGTGGTGTTCGAGGTGCGGGCCGGCGAGGACGGCAAGCTGTTCGGGTCGGTGACGAACGCCGACATCGCCGAGCGCCTCAACCAGGGCGGTCTGGACTTCGAGGTCGACCGGCGGATCGTCCAGCTCGACGAGCCGATCAAGACGCTGGGCGTGTTCAACGTGCCGGTGCGGCTTCACAGTCAGGTCGAGGTCGAGGTCGAGGTGCGCGTGGAGCGGGGTGAGGACTGATACCCCTCGTGAACGGATGCGACGGCCTGAGATGAGCGGCGAGGGAGAGCTTCCGCGGGCGGTCGTCCGTGCGGGGCGACTGGCGCTCGAGCGCAAGGCGTCGGACGTCGTCGCCCTCGACCTGCGCGGGATCTCGTCGGCGACCGATTACTTCGTGTTGGCGAGCGGCACGTCCGACGTGCAGGTGAAGGCGATCGCCGAGCACATCCTCGACGAACTTCGCGGCGAAGGTGAGAAGCCGCAGCACGTGGAGGGGCTCGAGAGCGGGCGCTGGGTGCTCCTCGACTACGTCGACATGGTCGTGCACGTGTTCCACCCCCAGGCCCGCAGCTTCTACCAACTCGAGTCCCTCTGGGGAGACGCGCCCCGCACCGAGTTCGAGGACGCGCCTCCGGCGGAGGAGTAGGGCGGCGGAGGGCCCTTCGCGCGGCGTCGAGCGAATTGCCCCGGCTGGCGCCGAATCGTAGCTTCCTGACGACGGTGCCGATGGCGTGCCGTCGCGTATCCCCACCGCCAGAGGATTGGACGACCATAGCGCACAGGCCGAGGCCTGACCGATGACCGACACCGCACCCGGCCAGGCCTTCGATCCCCGATCGGGCGTGCTGCCCGAGGTCCTGGAGCCCGGCGCCCTGCTCGAGGGGTCCGGGGGCGGCGCCGTCACCCTCATCGTCGCCGGACACGACGCTCCGCTCGACTGGGCGGCGCGCTGTGCAGTGGAACTCGCGCGGGCGTGGGGTGATCGGGGGCAGCGTGTGTTCCTGGCCGACATGGCCTTCGAAGCGCCACGGCTTCATACGCTGCTCGAGCTGGACCCGGCGCCGGGTCTGCGGGACGTTCTGGCCGGCCGGGCGACGCTCGACGACGCGGTGCGACCGGCCAAGGCGGGTGGTTTCCTCTTCGCGTCGGCCGGTGGTGCTGAAGGCGATCCCGAGGGGGACGCCGAGTCGCTGTGGGCCGAGGTGCTCACCGGGCTGCGCGAGGCGCAGGCGGTGGGCCTGGTCTTCGCCACCGCCGGCTCGCCGTTGCTGCCCGAGCTCGCCACCCGCGCCGAGGCGGCCGTGGTACTGGGGGAGGGGGAGGGGTTGCCCGACGCGCTCGTGGAGCGGGTGAAGGCCCGCCTGGCCCCCCCCACGGACCGGGCCGTGGCCGGCGATACGCCCTCGACCGACGCCGGGCCGACCACCCTGGAGGGACCCGGGCCCGACGAGGGACCCGCCGCCGAAGCCGCGGGTGCCCCGGACGAGAGCCCGGAGGCCGGCTCCAGACCCCCTGCCGAGGATGCGGCCGCGGCCTTCTTCGGCGATGAGCCGAGCTTTGCGGAACTCGACGACCTGCCCGCCGCCCCGGACGTCTCTCGCGACGACGAGGGCCCCCTTCGTGACCTCGCCTTCCCCGAGGTCGACCCGATCACCAGCGGCGAGGATCCTCCTCCACCTGCGCTCGACATAGACCTCGAC
>RFGQ01000754.1 GCA_003695865.1 Gemmatimonadota bacterium
GACGGCTTCATGAAGAAGGGCCGCGTGAAGATGCGCGGTCGCCAGCGCTACATGTGATCGAGGGCGCGTCCGGCCCGCCGACGAGGCCGGACGCGCCCCGCACGTTCCCGAGGACTCCCCCATGTATGTGATCCTGCTCGGACCGCCCGGCGTCGGGAAAGGCACGCAGGGCGTGCTGCTGGCCGACGCGCAGGGCTGGGACCGTGTCGTGACCGGCGACCTGCTTCGCCAGGCACGGGCCGAGGGGACCGAACTGGGGCGGCAGGCCGAGGCCTACATGAACGCCGGCGAGCTGGTGCCCGATCCGGTGATCCTGGGGATGGTCAAGGAGAAGCTCGAGTCTCTCTCGCCCGGGGGCGGCGTCGTATTCGATGGGTTCCCGCGGACCGAGACGCAGGCTTCGGGCCTGGCCATGCAGCTGCAGTCCCTGGGCCGCGGCATCGACCACGTCGTGGTGCTCGAGGCCGACGACGACGTGCTCGTGCGTCGCATCGCAGGGCGCCGTTCCTGTCCGGAGTGCGGCGCGGTCTACAACGTCTACATGAACCCGCCCGAGCAGGACGGCGTCTGCGACCGCTGCGGCCACGCACTGGTCCAGCGCCCCGATGACCACGAAGACACCGTACGCCGCCGGCTCGAGGTCTACCGTCGGCAGACCGCACCCCTCGTGGCCTACTACGAAGCGGGTCCCGTGCCCGTGCACCACGTGGACGGGGACGGAGCCGTCGAAGCGGTGCAGGCGCGCGTGCGCTCCGTGCTCGGCCTGGGCGCCTGAGGCGTCGGCGTGATCCACCTCAAGACCCCCGACGAGATCGCGGCCATCGCCCGCGGCGGCGCCATCCTCGCGGCGTTGTTCCGCGAGCTCGGGCCGCGCGTGGTGCCGGGGGCCAGCACCGGTGAGATCGACGACTTCTGCGAGGCGTTCATCCGCTCCCACGACGGGGCGGAACCTGCCTTCAAGGGCCTCTACGGGTTCCCGGGGAGCGTCTGCGCGTCGCTCAACGAAGAGATCGTGCACGGCATCCCCAGCCCGGAGCGGACGGTGCGGGAGGGCGACCTCCTGTCCATCGACGTGGGGGTGCGGCTCGACGGGTGGTGTTCCGACTCGGCGTGGACCTACGCGGTCGGGGAGGTCGACGAGGCCTCACGGACACTGCTCGAGGTGACCCGGCGGGCGCTGGACGCGGCGGTGAGCGCCGCCGTGCCGGGCCGTCACGTGGGCGACATCGGCGCGGCGGTGATGCGCACCGTAGAGGGTACGGGCCTGCACATCATCCGCGACCTGGTGGGCCATGGTGTGGGCCGCGACGTGCACGAAGAGCCGCAGGTGCCCAACTACGGGCGACCGGGCATGGGCCCGCTGCTCCGCGAGGGCATGGTGATCGCGATCGAGCCCATGCTGGCATGGGGGAGCGACCGCATCCGCACGCTCGACGACGGCTGGACCGTGGTGACGGCGGATGGGAGCCGGTCGGCCCACTTCGAGCATACCGTGGCCATCACCCGCGAGGGGCCGCAGGTGCTCACCGCGCTGCCGCAGGACGCGGGCGCGGGCGATCTTCCCGCGGCCACGGCCGGCCGTGGGGCCGAGGGAGGGGGAAGCGGAGCCGCTCGAGGTGGCTCGGCTTGAAGGGGGTCGGAGCTTTCGTTATCATTACAAGCTCTGCCGGAAACGCACGATAAGGTGGGTTTTCAATGAAGGTTCGAAGCAGCGTAAAGCCGATCTGCGAGCACTGCCGCGTCATCCGCCGTCGGGGCGTGGTGCGCATCATCTGCTCGCGGAATCCGAAGCACAAGCAGCGCCAGGGCTGAGAACCGGGCCCGGGGCCGGGGCCGGTCGGGGCGGCGAGTCGCGGGACGGCTCGGCGCCTTTCGAGTCGTAGGCCGGCTCGCCCTGGTGGACACGAAGCGCTCACCGGAGCCGAAGAGACGAACGTATGGCACGCATCGCAGGCGTTGATCTTCCGTCGAACAAGCGGATCGAGGTCGCGCTCACCTACATCTACGGGATCGGGCCCTCGCGGGCGAAGGAGATCCTCGAGCTGTGCGGCGTGGATCCGAACCGTCGGACCCACGACCTCACCGACGAGGACGTGAACAAGATCCGGCGCGCGATCGAGGGCAACCTCCGCGTGGAGGGTGCCCTGCGCACCGAGGTGTCCATGAACATCAAGCGGCTCATGGACATCGGGTGCTACCGGGGCCTGCGTCACCGCCGCGGCCTGCCGGTGCGGGGCCAGCGCACGCACACGAACGCTCGTACCCACAAGGGGCATCGGCGGGCGATCGCGGGCAAGAAGAAGCCGCCGAAGAAGTAGTCGGCCGCTTCCCGCAGCATCCAAGACCACAGGAATCGAAGGACGGTAGCGAGTGGCAAAGCCGAAGACGACGCGCAAGCGCTCCAAGAAGGTCGTGGAGGCCGAGGGCGTCGCCCACATCAAGGCGACGTTCAACAACACGCTGATCACGATCACCGATCAGGCGGGCAGCACCGTCGTGTGGGGCAGCGCCGGCAAGGCGGGCTTCAAGGGCTCGAAGAAGTCGACGCCCTTCGCCGCGACGGTGGCCGCCGAGCAGTGCGGCCGCGAGGCCGTCGCAATGGGCGTCAAGCGCGTGGACGTGCGCGTGCAGGGCCCCGGCTCGGGCCGTGAGTCCGCGATCCAGGCGCTGGCCGCCGCCGGCCTTCAGATCCGTTCGATTCAGGACGTCACCCCGCTTCCGCACAACGGCTGCCGGCCGCCCAAGAAGCGCCGGGTGTAACCGAGACCAGATATGGCACGCTATACCGGACCCGTTTGCAAGCTCTGCCGCCGCGAGAGCCAGAAGCTCTTCCTGAAGGGGCAGAAGTGCTACACGGAGAAGTGCCCGATCGAGCGTCGGGCATACCCGCCGGGCCAGCACGGCCCGGCGCAGGCGCGTCGTCGGAAGCAGTCCGACTACGCCGTGCAGCTCCGTGAGAAGCAGAAGGTGAAGCGCATCTACGGGCTGCCCGAGAAGCAGTTCCGCACGCTGTTCGAGCACGCGAACAACCGCGAGGGCATCACGGGTGAGAACATGCTCATCGCGCTGGAGTCGCGGCTCGACAACGTGGTGTTCCGCCTGGGCTTCGCGGCCAGCCGCAACCAGGCTCGCCAGCTCGTGCGCCATCGCCACGTAGAGGTGAACGGGCGCATCGTCGACGTGCCCTCCGCCCAGGTGAACCCGGGCGACGAGATCTCGGTCAAGCCGAAGTCGCGCGACCTGGCGGTCGTGCAGGGCGCGCTCGAGGCGCGCACGCGTCCCGACCTGCCCGAGTGGCTGGCGCTCGACGAGAAGAAGCGGGTGGGGCGCATGACGCGCCGGCCGACCCGCCAGGACATTCCGCTGGCGGTCCAGGAGCAGTTGATCGTCGAGCTGTACTCGAAGTAATGGAGGCTTCAGTGCAGATAGATCTCACAGGGCTGGTTCTTCCCGAGCGTATCGAGGTCACCGAGACCAGCGAGGACGGCCGTTCGGCGGAGTTCGTGCTGGAGCCGCTGGAGCGGGGTTTCGGGCATACGCTCGGCAACTCCATGCGGCGGGTTCTGCTGTCGTCGCTGCGCGGCGCGGCGGTGTGGGCGTTCCGGATCGACGGCGTGGTGCACGAGCACCAGACCATCCAGGGGGTGGTCGAGGACGTGCACCAGGTGATCCAGAACCTCAAGTCGCTCGTGGTGCGTCTCGACGACGATGTCGACGAGGCCACCCTCGAGATCCGCGTCGACAAGGCCGGGCCGATCACGGCCGGTCAGATCACGGCGACCGGGGGCGTGACGGTGCTCGATCCCGACCACCACATCATGACCCTCGAAGAGGACCGCACGCTCAACATCGAGCTGTACGTGAACAAGGGGCGCGGCTTCGTGCTGGCCGACCAGCACCCGCTCCCCAAGGGCGCGCCGGTCGACCTGGTGCGCGTCGACGCCATCTACAACCCGGTGCGCCGCGCCAACTTCACGGTCGAAGAGACCCGCGTCGGCCAGCGCACCGACTTCGACCGCCTCACGATGCAGGTCGAGACGGACGGGTCGGTCGATCCGGAGGGGGCGGTGCACTACGGCGCCGAGCTGGTCCGTAAGCACCTGGAGTACATGCTCTACTTCGGTGGCGGCGCCGCCCCGCAGGAGGCGCCGGCCGGTGCCACGCCGGTTCCCGAGCGGCTGCGCGACCTGTTCAAGCGCTCCATCGAGGACCTGGCCGAGCTGTCGGTCCGCTCGCGCAACTCGCTCCAGAAGGAAAACATCACCACCCTGGGCGAGCTCGTGCAGAAGACCGAAGAGGAGATGCTGGCGATCGAGAACTTCGGCAAGAAGTCGCTCAAGGAGATCGCCGACTTCCTCGAGGAGCACGGCCTGCGCTTCGGCATGAAGCTGCGCGCGGGCGACGACGATCAGCTCTACTTCGTGGAAGAGGAAGACGCTGCTGCCGCCGAAGGGGCGGAGGAGTAACGACGACCATGCGGCACCGTAAGAAGGGGCGCAATTTCTCGCGCACCGCGAGCCATCGGCGGGCCATGCTCCGCAACATGGCCACGTCGCTGTTCCGTCACGGTCGCATCGAGACGACCACGGCGAAGGCCAAGGAACTGCGCCCGTACGCCGAGCGGCTGATCACGCTCGCCAAGCGCGGAGATCTGCATGCGCGGCGGCTCGCGGCCCGGAAGATCCAGGATCGCGAAGTGCTCGGCCGGCTGTTCGAGGACCTCGGACCCCGCTTCGCCGAGCGGCCGGGCGGGTACACGCGGGTGCTCAAGCTGGGACACCGCAAGGGCGACGCCGCCGACATGGCGTTGATCGAGCTGGTCGATTAGACTCACCGCTCGAATCGTCAAAGGCGGCAACGGACCAGGGAA
>RFGQ01000755.1 GCA_003695865.1 Gemmatimonadota bacterium
CCCGGGCCACGAGCGCGCCCTCGACCAGCGCGGGTACGTCCTGCCCCAGCAGCGCGAGGGCGGCCCGCCCGAGGATGCGTCGGCCGCGGGCCGGCAGCCCCACCGTGAAGCGGGCTTCGACCGAGCCGTCCGGGTGGACCTGGACGGCCGTCTGCGGGAGCACCTCCTGGCCGGGCTCGACCATCGCGATCTCGCCCGAGCGGCCGCTGCCCTCGCGCCCGGCCACGGGGGCGCGGTCGTCGTGCCCGCCGGTGGTCCCGCCGTCGTTCCGCCGCGCCGGCCCGCCTCCGGTGCGGGCCCGGGCCGCGGCCGCGAACGCCCGCGCCAGGAACGACGCCACGCCGATTCGCCGAGCCTCCGAGGCGAGCAGGGCGGAGTCCAGGCCCGCCTGCTCGGGAGAAAGCACCACAGACACGCGCGAGGGCGCGGCGAAGGGATCGCCCTGCACGTGGTCGACCGAGAGCGCGAGTCCCTGCACGACCCAGGGTCCTTTCAGGTCGCGGTAGGCGCCGTAGCCCCTTCCGTCGATGCGCTCAAGAAGTGCCCGAAGATCCCGATCGTCGCGCACGCGCGGCTCCTTCGCTCGCATTGGCCCCTCCTCCCGTCGAGCGCGTACGTTACGCCGTTGCGGTCCGTTCGTTAACCCCGACCCCCGGCCGGACATGCGCGTAGCGTCGCTCCTTCCCGCCGCGACCGAGGTCGTGTACGCGCTCGGCGCGGGCGACCTGTTGGTGGCCCGTTCGCATGCCTGCGACCATCCTCCCGAGGCGCGTCGGCTGCCGGCGTGCACCCGTCCACGCACGGCGGCGCCTGAGAGCGCGGCGATCCAGCGCGACGTGAGCGCGCTGCTGGAGCAGGGGCTTTCTGTGTTCGAGGTCGACGCCGAGCGCCTGGCGGAGCTGGCGCCCGACGTGGTGCTCACCCAGGACCAGTGCGATGTCTGCGCGGTGACGCCCGCTCAGCTCCGCGGAGCGTTGAGCGCGTGCCTGCCCCGCTGCCCCGAGCTCGTTACGCTCCACCCCGCGACGCTCGACGACGTCTTCGCCGACATGCTCCAGGTGGCGGAGGCGCTGGACCGCGAGCCCGAGGGGCGGCAGCTCGTCGAGCGGCTGCGGGGGCGGATGGACGCCCTCGCGCAGCGCGCGGCCGACGAGGTCCGCCGCGCCGGCGCGCCCAGCGTGGTCACGATCGAGTGGCTCGACCCCGTCATGGCCGCGGGCAACTGGATGCCCGAACTCGTGGCGCTGGCCGGTGGTGTGGAGGCGATCGGGGAGTCGGGCCGGCACTCGCCCTGGGTGGCGTGGGACGACGTGGTCGCCGCCGACCCGGACGTGCTGGTCGTGAGCCCCTGCGGCTTCGACCACGCGCGCACGCGTGCCGAAATGGCGAGCCTGACCGGGCGGCCGGGTTGGGGCGACCTGCGGGCGGTGCGCGGTGGGCGGGTGTAC
>RFGQ01000756.1 GCA_003695865.1 Gemmatimonadota bacterium
CGCCGACTTGCCCGGGTTGCGCCTCGCTTCGTCCGCCACGACCACCAGCCGGTCGCTGGCCAGGTAGACCGCGAGGAACGCGAAGCCCGACAGCACCAGGAAGCTCACCAGGTCTTCGACCAGACCGCCGATGGTGCGCCACAGGGAGCGCCAGGGTCCCCGCCAGGCTTGGCGCCACTCGTCCCGGCCGGTGCCGCGCAGCTCACGGCGGATCTCGTCCCGCAGCTCGCTGCGCAGCCGGTCGCGCTCCCGCTCCAGGTCGTAGCGGTCGACATCGGAACGCACACGCACGACCTCACCCGTCACGTGCTCCGAGGCGTCGCCGTCGATACGCGCGTCGAACAGGCGCACGTCGCCGCGGATCTCTCCCGAGCGGAGGCGGAGCACGCCGTTCACCAGAATCAGATCGCCGCGCAGCGTGCCGTCGAGGACGACGTCACCGTTCACGACGAGCAGCGACCCGACTTCGGAGCCCGTCACCGTGATGTCTTCCCCCACCTCGACCCGCAGGCTCCCGAGGTCGACCCCCTCGATGGCCTCACGCAGGCCGACGATGTCGTCGGCCTCGGCCAGCGCCCTCAGCAGTTCGGTCGCGGCTGCGCCCCGGGCCGCGGGCGCGGCAGCCGGCTCAGCTCCTCCGGCCTCGGGCGCCCGGGCCGCCAGCACGGACTCGAGCGCCTCGTCGAGGCGCCCGGCCAGTTCGGCGTCGGTGCCCGTGAGTGCGGCCGGCGGCTCCCAGGCCACCAGCGCGCGGGCGAGTTCGCCGTCGCTCATCGCGACGAGCCCCCCCAGGAAGGTCCGCCAGCCGCGGTCGAGCTCGCTCGACCCCGTGCCGATCGACTCGCCGTCGAGGAGCACCTCGCCGTCGCGCACGGCCACGGTGAAGGTGCCGCCGTCGGCGAACTCGAGGCTCAGCTCGGCCTCGCTGCTCGAAATGGCGAGTTGGTTCGAGACGATCTCGCGCTCCTGCGCCTGCAGGGCTCGCGGAGAGCCGCCAAGCAGAGCGAGCAACGTCGCGGTCGTCGCCAGGCGGGCGAGCACCCGGCTCGAGCGGGCATCACGCATAAGTGCGTCCCTCCACCGAGCGGTGGGACTGAAGGGTCCGATAGAGAAACCAGAGAGCCGCGGCCGAAAGCGCCGCCGTGCCCAGCAGCGCGGCCGCGGCCAGACCGGGCGAGCGGGCCAGGCCTTCGAACACCGAGAAGACCTGGAACAGCACCGGGCTCTCGATGGCCCAGTCGTAGGCCCGCGACCCGAGCGCCGCGAAGGAATCACGCAGCTGCCAGCTCACGAAGGCCACGAGGTCTCCCGGCGTCATGGACGAGCTCGAGAAGACCGCGTACAGCACCAGCGCGACCACCGAGGCCGGGGTCACCGCCACACCCGAGATGACGGCCCACGCTCGCCGCGTGCGCGGCACGAAACGCCGCACGCGGGCCCACAGGCGCTCCCCGAGCGTGGTCGGCTGCTGCACGGCTCGCACGAGCTGTCCGACGCGCACCTGCGCCATGATCCGGTGGTGGAGCTGGGGCGAGGGAGCAACGTGTCCGAGACCGTCGAGGCCGCCGAAGAGGCGCTCCCACTCACGCAGTTCGGCGAGCGCCTCGGGCGACTCGGCGAGCCGGGCGTCGACCCGCGCCATGGCGGCGACCGGCAGTGCCCCGTCCAGGTAGTCCTGGAGGACTTCGGGTGTGAGCTCGATCGGGTCCCGGTCGCGCCCGAGCCAGCGGCGCACCCGGGCTCCGGTGCCCGTGGCGGCCGGCCAGGGTGCCGCCGCACCGGCGGTGGCCCCGACCCCTGTGGGCACGCGCTCACGGGCGGCCGCGGGGAGCGCGGTGGGTGCGGGAGCCTCGCGCAGGCCCGCCAGCACCCGCTCGGCGAATCCGGGGGCGGGCCCGAGGGCGGGCAGCTCGCCC
>RFGQ01000757.1 GCA_003695865.1 Gemmatimonadota bacterium
GGCAGCACGGCCCGGCGCAGGTGACCCTCCACGGCCGAGACGGGGTTCAGCACCCGCACGTCTCCGTCGGCGTCGCCCACGAAGGGAGGGTTCTGCGCTTCGAGCAGGCCGCGGGCCACCAGCAGGGCGCGCAGGTCGGCCTCGAGCGCGAAGAGCGCATGGTCGGGCACGCTGGAGGGACGCGACGGGCCCAGCGTCTCGGGGAAGCCGTCGTAGCCGTGCACGCGCGCGACCTCTTCGATCACGTCGATCTCACGGGTCACGTCGTAGCTGCGGAAACCCGGCACGCGCACGTCGAGCGCGTCGTCGCCGGCCCGCTCCACGCCGAACCCGAGCGGCTCCAGAAGCTCGCCGATGCGCGCGGGCTCGAACGGAATGCCGAGCACGGCGTGCACCCGCGACGGACGCACGCGCACCGAGAACGGCTCGAAGGGACGCGTGTTCACGTCGAGCACCGGGCCGTCCACGCGCCCGCCCGCGACGGCCAGCACCAGCGCAACGCAGCGCTCCAGCGCCCGCTCGAGCCCCTCCGGGTCCACGCCACGCTCGAACCGATAACTGGCGTCGGTCGACAGGCCGAGCGCCCGCCGCGTCGCCCGCACCGACTTCGGCTCGAAGAGCGCGCACTCGAGCAGCACGTCGGTCGTCTCGGCGCGTACCTCCGAATCGGCTCCGCCCATCACACCGGCCACCGCCACGGGCCGCTCCCCGTCGCAGATGGCGAGCATCGACGACGTGAGCGTGCGCTCCTCGTCGTCGAGGGTCGTGATCGGCTCTCCCTCGGCGGCGCGCCGCACCACGATGCGCCCGCCCGCGAGTCGGTCCAGGTCGAAGGCGTGCATCGGCTGGCCCAGCTCGAGCAGCACGTAGTTGGTGGCGTCGACCACGTTGTTGATGGGCTGGGCGCCCGCAGCCCGCAGGCGGGCCTGCAGCCAGGCGGGCGAGGGGCCCACCTCGACGCCCCGCACCACCGCCCCCAGGTAGCGGGGGCACAGCTCGGGGGCGTCGATGCGCACCTCCACGTCGCCGGCCCGCGCGCACGCCTCGTCCCGCGCGTAGTCCAGCTCGACGCAGGGGGCACCCGGCAACTCGGGGAGTTCCAGATCGGCCACACCCCCCGGCGCCGCCTCGCGGGCCACACCCACGTGCGACAGCAGGTCTCCCCGGTTCGCCGTCACCTCCACGTCGAGGCGCACGTCGTCCAGCCCGAGCGCCTCGATCAGGGACTGGCCGGGCGTGAAGTCACCGGGCAGCCGCAGGATTCCGGAAGCATCGCGCCCGAGTCCCAACTCCCTTTCGGAACACAACATACCGTTCGACACTTCACCCCGGATCTTCGCCTTCTTCAGCTTGATGCCGCCGGGCAGCGTCACGCCCGGCCGGGCGAAGGGATAGCACGCGCCTTCGTGGATCACCGGAGCTCCACACACCACCTGGACCACGTTCTCACCGTCGTCCACCTCGCAGAGGGACAGGCGGTCGGCGTTGGGGTGCCGGCGCACGGACACCACCCGGCCCACGATCACGCCCTCGAGCCCCTCGCCCACCGGCTCGAGGGACTCCACCGGGGCTCCGCGGGACGCCAGGCGCTCGGCAAGCGTCTCGGGAGCGTCTTCGATCGCCGGGGCGATCGCACGCAGCCAGCGGTACGAAACGTTCATGCGCCCCTCCCCACCGCGAACTGTCCGAGGAAGCGGACGTCGTTCTCGAAGAAGATCCGGATGTCGCTGATGCCGTACTTGAGCGCGGCGATGCGCGCCGGCCCCATCCCGAAAGCGAAGCCGGTGAAGCGTTCGGGGTCGTAGCCCACGTTCTCGAGCACGTTGGGGTCCACCATGCCGGCACCCATGATCTCGATCCAGTCCGATTCGGCCCGGGTACCGTCCCGGTGGGTCACGACGCGCTTCACGTCCACCTCGGCCGAGGGCTCGGTGAACGGAAAGAAGCTCGGCCGGAAGCGGACCCGGGTGTCCTCGCCCCAGAAGCGCCGGGCGAACTCGGCCAGCGTGGCCTTGAAGTCCACGAACGTGATGCCCTCGTCCACCACGAGCCCCTCGATCTGGAGGAACGCGGGCGTGTGCGTGGCGTCGTACGTGTCGCGGCGATACACCATCCCGGGCGCGAGAATGCGCACGGGGGGCTCGTGTCGCTCCATCGTGCGCACCTGGACCGGGGAGGTGTGGCTGCGCAGCAGAAGGCCCTCGCCCAGGTAGAGCGTGTCCTGCTCGTCGGCCGCGGGGTGGTCGAGCGGGGTGTTGAGCGCGACGAAGTTGTACCACTCCGTCTCGGCCTCGGGGCCACGCGCCCGGGTGAAGCCCATCCCCCGGAAGATCTGCCAGATCTCTTCGATCACCTGGTTGACCGGGTGCACGGCGCCCCGCCAGGATCCGCGCCCGGGCAGCGTGAGGTCGGGGCGGTCGCCCGCCGCGGAGGCGCCGGCGGCGAGCTCGGCCTCGCGGGCCTCGAGCGCGGCCTCGAGCGCCTGCTTTACGCGGTTGGCCTCCTGGCCCACCAGGGGCCGTTCTTCCGCGGCGAGCGCGCCCATGCCGCGCAGGATCCCCGAGACGCGGCCGTCCTTGCGTCCCAGATAGGTGATCCGGGCGCGCTCGAGCGCGTCCGGATCGGGCGCGCCGGCGATCGCTTCCAGGGCCTCGGCCTCGAGGGAGCGCAGTGTATCGACAAGCGTGCGGGCGTCACTCATGGCGCCTTACCGGTACGTCGGGGGTGTGTGTGGCGGCGGAGCCCCGCTCCACCACCGGGTTCGCAAAGGTATTCCGGGCACTCCGGGGTGCAACCCTGCCCCGCCGCACCCCGGACCCGGACGCGCGAAGGGCCCCGCGACCTGGGTCGCGGAGCCCTCCCTGCGCGGTCCCGGGAAGCGGGCTCAGTTCAGGCCGAGCCCGGCCTTCGCGCGGTCCGCGAGGCTGGCGAACGCCTCGGGGCTGCGCACCGCGAGGTCCGCCAGCGCCTTCCGGTCGATCTCCACGCCGGCCTTCTTCAGGCCGTCCATGAAGCGCGAGTACGAGAGGTCGTGCTGGCGGGCCGCGGCGTTGATCCGCGTGATCCACAGCCGACGGAAGTTCCGCTTCTTCTTCTTGCGGTCTCGGTACGCGTGCTCCCACCCCTTCTCCACCGCGTCCTTGGCCACGCGGTAGAGGTTCTTGCGGCCCCCGAAGTAGCCCTTCGCGGCCTTGAAGATCTTCTTCTTGCGGCGGTTGCGCGCCACCGCGGTCGTCACTCTAGGCATCTCTCACGCTCCCTTCCGTTCACGTCCCGGGAAGGAGCCGCTTGGCCCGCTTCTCGTCGGCCTTGGCCACCAGCGTGGCCTGCCGCAGACGCCGCTTCCGCTTGGCGCTCTTCTTGGTCAGGATGTGACTCTTGTTCGCCCGGCGGCGCCGGATCTTTCCGCCGCCCGTGCGGCGAAGTCGCTTCGCCGCCGCGCGGTTGGTCTTCATCTTCGGCATGGGTCCTCCCCTTCCCGGCAGCGCCGGGATCCGTCATTCACTGGGTCTTCAGCGGCGCGAGCACCATCGACATGACGCGCCCCTCGAAGCTCGGGTGCGATTCCACCTTTCCCACGTCGGCCAGGTCCTCGGTGACCCGCTCGAGCACCTCGCGCCCGAGTTCGGGATGCGTCACCTGCCGGCCACGGAACATCATGGTCAGCTTGACCTTGTTGCCCTCTTCGAGGAACCGCCGCGCATGGCGCGTCTTGAACTCGTAGTCGTGCTCCTCGATGCCCGGTCGGAACTTGACTTCCTTGACCTGGACGTTGTGCTGCTTCTTCTTCGCCTCGCGAGCCGCGCGCTGTTGTTCGTACTTGAACTTCCCGTAGTCCATCATCTTGACCACGGGGGGGCGCGCATCCGCCGCCACCTCCACCAGGTCGAGCCCCTTCTCTGCGGCCCGCTCTCTGGCCTCCTCGATGGAGACGATCCCGATCTGTGAGCCGTCGTCTCCGATCAGCCGCACCGGGCTGATGCGAATCTGATCGTTGACGCGCGTCCGCTGCTCTCTGTTAATGCCCATCCCTCCGTTCGAGTCGCGCCCCCGGGCACCCGCCGGAAGCGATCTCCACAAAAAAAGCCCGGTTCTACCGGGCCACAAGAGGCAGACTGCACCGCGCGGTGCGCGGTGTGTCCGACCTGCGACCCGGCGGCACCCTCACGCGCGCGGCGTGGAGGCCGAAAGGGTGGAGCCGCGTGTCGAGCGGCTCGCTTCAGCGATGTCGGCTCCCCCGCAGGGGAACGGAAAAAGCTCACCCCCGGAGCGGGTGAGGTCAAGCCCCCGGGAAACTTTGGAATCCGCGTCGGACGTTCTAGTTTGCAGGCCCGCGCCCGCCACGTTTCGGCCCGGCGGGGCGGCTCCGCGAAACCCATGGGATGAACGCACCTTCCGACGCCTCCGGCACCGTTCCGCCGCCCTCCGACGTCAGGGCGCTCCAGGCCCCCCTGCTGCAGGGGGTGAGCCGGACGTTCGCGCTCACCATCCCGGTGCTGCCGGGACGCCTGCGGGACGTGGTGGGGAACGCCTACCTCCTGTGCCGGATCGTCGACACGATCGAGGACGAGCCCGCCGTACCGCTGGACGCCAAACGTGAGCTCTCGGCTCTGTTCGTCGACGCGGTCGCCGGGCGGGCGGCGCCCGAGGCGTTCCGGGACGGACTCTCGCCCCACCTGAGCGAGCGCACGCTGCCGGCCGAGCGCGAGCTCGTCGCGCGGAGCGCCGAGGTCCTCTCGGTCACGCACGGCCTGCAGGCCGAAGAGCGGGCAGCGATCGAGCGCTGCGTGCGCATCATGGCCGAAGGGATGGTCCACTACCAGGAGCAGGCGCCCGAGAGCTTCGGCCTGGCCGACCTGGCCGACCTCGACCGATACTGCTACCACGTGGCCGGGGTCGTAGGCGAGATGCTCACCGAACTGTTCGCGCACGCGATCCCCGAAGTCGCCGCCGAGCGGCCGCGTATGCTCCGTCTCGGGCGCTCCTTCGGCCAGGGCCTCCAGATGACGAACATCCTCAAGGATCTGTGGGACGACCGCGCGCGGGGTGCCTGCTGGCTCCCCCGCAGCGTCTTCGCCGAGGAGGGCTTCGACCTCGATCGCCTGCGAGACGGTGACGTGGACGACGCGTTCGCCCGGGGGCTCGAGCGTCTCGTGGGGATCGCGCACGGCCATCTGCGCAACGCACTCACCTACACGCTGGCGATTCCGGCGCGCGAGCCGGGTGTGCGCAACTTCTGCCTGTGGGCCCTCGGCATGGCCGTGCTCACGCTGCGGCGCATCCACGCCCGGCCTGGCTTCCGTTCGGGCGCCGAGGTGAAGATCAGCCGCCGCCAGGTGAAGGCCACCGTCGCGCTGAGCCGGCTCTTCGCGCGCCGCGACGGGGCGCTCCGCGCGCTCTTCCGCGCTGCGGCACGCTCGCTCCCGCCGCCGCCCGAGGGCGTGCTGATCGCCTAGGCCGTCCGCGCCTCAAGCCGGGTCGAGCGCCTTCGTGCGGATCTCTTCGAGAACACGGTCCACGAAGGCCGCCCGCTCCATCACTTCCTGCTTGCGTCCGGCGCCCCGGCGGCGCACCGCGACCGTGCCGGCCTCGGCCTCGCGCTCACCGATGACCGCCATGTAGGGAACCTTGTGCACCTCGGCGTCGCGGATGCGGTACGAGAGCGTGTCTCGCTCGTCGAGCGTGGCACGGATGCCGGCCCCGACGAGCGTCTGCGTGAAGGCGCGCGCGTCTTCGGTCCACTGCTCCGAGATGGGCAGGACCCGCACCTGTTCGGGCGCGAGCCACACGGGAAACGCCCCGGCATAGTGCTCGATGAGCCCCCCCACGAAGCGCTCCATGGAGCCCACCAGCACGCGGTGCAGCATCACGGGGCGGTGCCGCTCGTTGTCTTCGCCCACGTATTCGAGCCCGAAGCGTTCGGGCAGGTTGAAGTCGAGCTGCACGGTGGGCCCCTGCCAGCGACGACCGATCGCGTCGATCAGCTTGAAGTCGAGCTTGGGACCGTAGAAGGCGCCCCCGCCCTCGTCGACGGTGTACTCGAGCCCCCGGCGCTCCAACGTCTCGGCCAGCGTGCGCTCGGCGTGCTCCCACTCCTCGGGAGAGCCCAGGGCCTTTTCGGGACGCGTGGCCAGCTCGATCGAGTACGGATAGCCGAACGCCGCCAGCATCTCGTCGACCAGGTCGAGCAGGCGCTCGATCTCTTCCGAGACCTGCTCGCGGGTGCAGAACACGTGGGCGTCGTCCTGCGTGAAGCCGCGTACCCGGAGCATGCCGTGAAGGACTCCGCTGCGCTCGTAGCGGTAGACCGTGCCGAATTCCGCCATGCGCACGGGCAGGTCGCGGTAGGAGCGCTGCTGCGCCTGGAAGATGGCGATGTGCCCCGGGCAGTTCATCGGCTTGGGCCGATAGCGCCCTCCCTCCACCTCCATGGCGCCGAACATGTTCTCGCGGAAGTTCTCGAGGTGCCCCGAGATCTCGAACAGGGTCTCGCTCACGACGTGGGGCGTGTAGACGAGCTCGTAGCCGTGGCGCAGGATCAGCTCGCGCTCGAAATTCTCGATCTCCATGCGCACGATGGCACCCTTGGGGTGCCAGAGGATGAGGCCGGGGCCTACCCGGGCATCGGTCGAGAAGAGATCGAGCTGCTTGCCCAGCACCCGGTGGTCGCGCTTCCTGGCCTCTTCGAGGCGCCGCAGATGCTCCTCGAGGTCGCCCTTACGGAAGAAGGCCGTCCCGTAGATGCGCTGCAGCATCTGCCGCTTCTCGTCGCCCCGCCAGTAGGCGCCCGCCGTGTTGAGCAGCTTGAAGTGCTTGAGACGCCCGGTGGACGGCACGTGGGGGCCCCGGCAGAGGTCCAGGAACGGGCCGTTCCGGTAGACCGTGATGACCTCGTCCTCGTCGAACTCCTCGAGCCGCTCGAGCTTGAGGGGGTCATCGGCGAACAGCTCGCGCGCTTCCTCGCGGGTCACGACCCGGCGCTCGAAGGGGTCGTCGGCCGCGGCGAAGTCGGCCATGCGCTTCTCGAACGCCTCGAGGTCTTCGGGCGTGAACGGCTCGTCCACCTCGAAGTCGTAGTAGAAGCCCTCGTCGATCGCCGGACCGAAGCCGATCCCCGCACCGGGGCGCAGGTCGCGCACCGCCGTCGCGAGCAGGTGGGCGGCCGAGTGGCGCAGCACCGGGAGCGCCTCGGGGTCCCGCTCGGTGAGGATGCGCACGCGCGCGTCGTGCTCGAGGGTGTGCAGCAGATCGACCACGCGGCCGTCGACCTCGGCCGCCACGGCCGCCTTGGCCAGCCCCGGCCCGATGGCGCGGGCGACGTCGCCCAGCGACGCGCCCTTCTCGAGCTCCAACTCCCGCCCGTCGGGCAGGGTCACCTTGATCGTAGAGGCCGACATCTCTCGTGTTCGTGCGTTCGGGCAAGAGGGTTCGGATCGCCGCCCCGCGGGTCGTGGGCCCGCCCACGGCCCCGACGACGCGGGACCCGAGCAACCTACCGTATCGCCCGGCCAGGTAA
>RFGQ01000758.1 GCA_003695865.1 Gemmatimonadota bacterium
ACGTCTCCCGCCGTCAGCTCGAGCGCATCCGAAGTCCCCTCGACGCGCCGACGGGCCCGGCCGACGGGGACGGCCTCGACGCGCGGCCTCAACGGCGAGACGACAGTACGAACTGATTCCCGTCCGGGTCGTGGAAGACGGCGAACATCCCCCAGGGCTGCTCCTGGGGCTCGGCGTCGAATTCGACCCCGCGGGCCGTCAGCTCGTCGTACGTGGCGCGCACGTCGTCTGAGGCGAAGACGATGTTCGACTGCGTGCCGATGCGGTCTTCGCGGCCCGGCGGCGTGAACAGCACGACGCGGGTCTCGGCGCCGGGAATGCGCAGCTCGATCCAGCGCATGTCCTCACCCATGGGCTGATCGGTCTGGACGGCGAAGCCGAGCTTCTCCGTGTAGAAGGCCAGGGCGCGATCCTGGTCGCTCACCGCGATCGAGACGTGCTTCACCTGCTTGATCATGACTTCTCCACTCCGGTCGGTGCAGTTCGGGGGGGCAATCGGCGCGCTCACGTCGGCGCGGTCGCCGCAAACGCAAATGCCTGGGCTCCGGCCGTGCAAGCCGTGCACCCGCTGCTGCGGCAACAGTTGCCACAAGCGGCCGCGGCGGAGACTTTGCGTTATGGACCTCGATCCCTATGTCGTCGACGTGCTCATGCCCGATCTCGTGGGCCACGACCGGCAGCCGAGCGCGTTCCTCGTCTACCTCTTCCTCTCGCGGCGGGCGTCGGAGGGCGGGGTCGAGCTGACGCTGCGCCAGATCGCCGAAGGCACGGGTCTCTCGAAGCGCGCGGTGCAGTCGGCGATCGCCCGGCTCGAGGCACGGGCACTGCTCGAGGTCCGCCGTGGCGGCATCACGCAGCCTGCGCGCTACCGGCCGCTTCGCCCATGGAGGCGCACGAGGGGACGGCCGTGACGCCGACCGGGGGCCGCCGGCGCACGACGCACGTGAGGGGGTCGGCGGAGCGAGCCTCCCCTCGAACCCGGCCGACAGGGACTAGGCGGGCCGACAAGGACCTAGACCGGCCCACTAGGACGAGGCCCGGAGCGCCTGTGCCCGGAACTCCCAGGCCCGGGAGTCCATTGGAGGCTCGCAATCACCCACGGCGCCGTGGGAGGGAGAGTGACACAGCATGAAACGTCTGTTCGACTTCATCGGCATGACGGCGGGTGGCTGGCTCGGGTGGGCACTCGGGGCCACGATCTCCACGTTCACGGCCTTCGTCGTGAGCGTCATCGGCACGGGCGTGGGCCTCTACGCGACGCGCAAGCTCACCCGCGGCTTCCTGCCCTAGCCGGGAGGGTGAGGACGCCCCCTCACCACGATCCCCTTCCAGGCCCGCTCCCTCACCGGAGCACGCCGCGCTGGACCATGGTGCGCGCGTAGTACCACAGCCCCAGCGCGATGAAGAAGATCGCCACCGAGAAGCCGGCACCCGCGGCGCCCATCACCTCGAGGCCGTTGGCAAAGCCGAAGTTGTGGATCGCCGTCACGACCATGCAGGCGAACGAGACCAGCAGCACGGGCGCAGCCTGGCGCTTGCGCAGAAGCAGCAGCACGACGCCGGCGAGGCCGCCCCAGACGGCCAGGGCCCAGAAGGCTACCAGCCAGGTCGGGAAGCCGTAGAAGAACTCGAGCTGCTCGGGGGTGAAGCGGCTCATGTACGACTCGTTCTGCGTCTGCGTCATGAGGTAGTCGAAGGCGCCCATGGCGTTCCACAGGAGCCCGAGGATGCCCACGACCCACAGGTGCGTCGGCGTGTCGGAGGCGCTCGCGGCCTCGGCCGCATGCTCGGTCGGCGCTGCACCGGGGTCTGTCGACGCCCCGGCGCTCGTCGACGCACCGGGGCTGGTCGACGCGTGCGGGGCGCTCGGGGCCGGCGTCTCCGGTGTCTCCGGCGGTTCGGACATGGCCGGCGTCCCCGGCGGATCGGACATCGCGGGGGTGTCGGGCAGGTCGGACGGCGCCGGCGTCTCCGGCGGGTCGGACGACGGGGGGGTGTCGGGCCGGGGCGGAGGGGTGAAGTCGTCGCTCATGGTGCTCCTCCGGATCGGGCGCGTCGGCGCGTCGGGCGGTCTGACGGGCAAAGCATTCGGCGCCAATTCCCACCCGACTTCGGGGGTGTGTCAAGAAGCCGATGCGGGCCGGGTGGCGGCCGCCCCCGTCGGGCGCGCGCACGGCTGCCCTCAAGCGGCACCGCGCCCGGACCCCGCGAGAGGCCCGGACGCGGTGCGCGAGCGGCGCTCCCAGAGGGTCAGAGACGGGCCAGGCAGGCCGTCCAGCCCTCCTCGTGGCCGGTGCGGGCGTCTTCGGTGGGGAACCCCTCGTGCACGAGGGTCACCTCGGTGCCACCGTCGACCGGCGTGAACTCGACCGTCACCACGGTATCGACGCCCATGCGGTGGGCCTCCTCCTGCCAGTCCCACGTGTAGACGAGCCGGCGCGGCCGCTCGACCTCGCGGTAGGTGCCGGAGGCTGTGTAAGGGCCGCCTTCGATGTGCATGCGGATCATGAAGGCACCGCCTACGCGAAGGTCGATCTCCACGTCGACGGTCGCGTTGGGGTCGGGGCAGCACCACCGGGCCATGCGCTCGGGCTGCGTCCAGGCGTCGAACACCTCTTCGGGGCTCGCGGCCACATGCTTACGAAGCTGCAGGGCGCGTACGGTCTCGGGGTTCATGATCCGTCTCCTTCCTGGGGGATGTGCCCGCTGCCGCTCCCGCCTGCCGAGGCGTCGCCTGGGCGATCGCCCTCGAGGTACCGGGCCAGCGAGTCGAGCTGTTGCGACCAGAATCGGCGATGTGCCTCGATCCACCCGGCCGCGAAGTCGACGGCCGCGGGCTCATAGGCGCACCGATGGATGCGTCCGTCCTTCTCCCGGCGGATGAGACCCGCTTCTTCCATCACCCTCAGGTGTTTGGAGATGGCCATCAGCGAGACGTCGAACGGTTCGGCCAGCTCGCTCACCGACGCGACCTCGCCCCGCGCGAGCCGGCTCAGGATGGCGCGGCGCGTGGGATGGGCCAGGGCGGCGAAGGTGCGGTCGAGCTGGTCGTCGTTCATGAGCCGGGTTGGACAACGGTAAACCGATTGGTTTAGTATGGCGTCCGACGGCCGGGCCCGCAAGGGTGGTGGTCGCAACGGTGGGCGGCCGCAACGGGAGGGACCTACCCGAACGCGGCGGAATGCTGGCGCCGGCCGCCAGAGCGGCGCAGACTGGACCCATGAGCGACTCCCCTCCTTCGATGCGCCCGCGCCGCGTGCTCGAGACCGCGCTCTATGTCGACGACCTGGAACGCGCGGCGGCGTTCTACACGGGCGTGATGGGCCTACGTGCGATGTTCGGCACCGATCGGCTCGTGGCGTTGGACGCGGGTGAAGGGACGGTGCTGCTCCTGTTCCGCCGCGGGCTCACGGCCGAGGGGCTTCGCACGGACGGCGGCTGGTTGCCTCCGCACGACGGCTCGGGTCCGGTGCACGTCGCGTTTGCGATCGACCGCGAAGCGTTGCCGGCCTGGCGCACACGGCTTTCGGAGTCGGGGGTCGCGATCGAGAGCGAGCTCACCTGGCCGCGCGGCGGCGTCAGCCTCTACTTCCGCGATCCCGACGGGCATTCCCTCGAACTCGCCACGCCAGGCGTCTGGCAGGTGTACTGACGCGGTCTATTGAGCGCGGCCCCCCCGGCGCCGACCCAACCTCACGTCCCAGCGCCGGGCCCATCCCATGAGGGCGGTGGCCCCTACCCCCATCGTCGCGGCGATGGCGTTGAAGCCCACGTCGACCAGGTCGTAGGTGCGGTTCGGTAGGAAAAACTGGAGGACCTCGTCGAGCCAGCCGACCAGGGTGACGACGACGACCGCACTGGGTGCGGCCCACCGCACGGGACGACCGTTGCCGCGGCGCTCGAGCAGGGCGTGGTAGACCAGCATGGCGAGCACGCCGTACTCGAACAGATGGCTGCGCGCCTCCGGAACGGGCAGGCGCACCATGGTGGTGGCGTACACCAGCGCTACAC
>RFGQ01000759.1 GCA_003695865.1 Gemmatimonadota bacterium
CCGTCGGCTTTCGCTCGCGGTCGTCCATGACTACCTATGATGACGCGTCCCGCCGGGCGCGGCCAGCCGCTCCGCGAGGCGGGCGTGTGGCATCACACGCGTGACCGCCGGGCCGCCCAAAGCCCTGCGGTCACCACAACCGAGGCCCAGCGCCGTGGACGCCCCCCATCCCTCACCGAGCTCAGGCTTTCCCGACGCGTGGCAGCCCCGCGCCCGAGCGGACGTGGTCTTTCGCCCGGTCGACGACGCCTGGCTCATCTTCGACCCCCTCACCCAGGCCGTGCACCGTCTGAACGTCACGGCCGCGTTGGTGTGGAGCGCCTGCGACGGCGCACACAGCGTGGTCGACCTGACGCGCGAGATGGCCGAAGTCTATCCCGACGCGCCGGCGCGGGAGGCCGTCGAGGAGGCGCTCGCCCAGTTCCGGCGCGCCGGTCTGCTGGACGACCGCTGAGCCTGCGAGAGCGGTGAGCACCGGCCGAAGCTGCTTCGAGCTGCGCGGGGCGCGCGTCGACGTCCTCCACCCGGCCGGGTGGGCGGACCTGGTGCGCGGGCTGCTGCCCGCCCTCGCGACCACGTCTCCAGAGGCCGCTCCGGTCACCGCGACGCTCCGTTTCGAATCCGATCCGGCCGGCGGCTGGGTCGTGCGGGGTCCTGCGGTGGGCAGCCCCACACCGGCCGTCGAGGCGGCCGCTGCGCTCACCCTACTGGAGGCCTCGATCGTCGAGGTCCTCGTCGGGGCGGTGGCCGGCGTGATCCCCCTGCACGCGGCCGCGTTCGAGGCGGCGGGGCGGGCGGTGGTGCTCGCCGGGCCGAGCGGCTCGGGTAAGTCGACGCTGGCCGCGGCCGCCGCCCGCACGGGCGCGCCCGTGCTGGGCGACGACGTCGTGCTGCTCGACCCGGCCGACGGCCGGGTTCTACCGGTGCCGCGGCCGTTCAAGGTCGAGGGTCCGGCCGTGGCGCTGCTCGGGCTGGATCCACCGTCCGACCCCCGCGCGCCGCTGCGGCCCGACCCGGCGCAGCTCGGTGCGGCGTGGAGCCGGGGCGCGCCGCTGGGCCTGCTCGCGCTGACCGGCGTCCGTCCCGGGGGCGCGCCCGTGGCGATGGAACCACTCGACGCCGCCGATGCGATTCCCGCCGTCCTGCGCCAGATCGCCAGAGCGGGCCCGCTCGCCGGCCCCGACTTCACGGCGCTGGCCGACGCGCTCGATGCGGTGCTCCGCGTGCGCGTGCGCTTCGCCGACCCGGGGGCGGCGGTACGCGCCCTGGCCGCCCTCGTCGAACCCGAAGCCGGCGCGTCGCGTGCTCGCATCCGTTGACCCGCGCGGGGCGGCGAGCCGACATTGGAAACAGATCGCGCAACGGCGGGAGGCGCGGATCCGGCCTACCCTACCGGGTCCTGCCGCTGGCGTGCGCGTCGAGGGGCCCGGCGCGAGGAGGGCGCGGCGTGAGCGACACCGGACCACAGACGTCTCGGCGGGACTTCATTCGGCGCATCGCGCGCGTGAGCGCGTTCGTGCCGCCCGCGCTGGTCACGCTCCATCCCCGCCCCCTTGCGGCGCAGTCGACGCGCCTTCAGAACCTGATCAACGCCCTGCAGGCGGCAGCGAACAACGCGCAGGCGGCCGGCAATCAGGTGGCGGCCAACTTCTATCAGAACCTCGCGAACTTCTTTGCGGCCCAGCTCGCGGCGCAGGGAGGCATCTCGACGGGGGGCGCGGTAGGCACGGTCAAACCCGAGGACCTGGTCCAGCAACCGGGGCAATCGCAGCCCTGGCAGGGGCCGGGCGGCCCGCCGCCCTGGTCCGCACCGCCGCCCACCTCAACGGGAGGCTGACGTGCGGCTCGGGCTTCCTCGCTGGCTGCGTGGTCGCCGGGGAGCCGGGAGGGAGCGGACCGGCCGTGCGCGGCGCGAGCCGTCGCGGCTGCTCCTTTCCCTTTTCTTCATCATCCACTTCGGGGCCATCGCGGCCTACACCTTCCCGGTTGCCGAGGGCGCGTTCCAGTTCTTTCCCGAGCGGGTCCGCGAGCCCGTTCGCCAGGCCGCGCTGGCCGCCCACGGCCGGGTGATCTACCCGTCCCTCGTCTACCTCTCGATGTTCAGCCTGCACCAGCACTGGTCGCTCTTCGGGCCCGAACCCCTCAACTGGGGCGCGACCCTCGAG
>RFGQ01000760.1 GCA_003695865.1 Gemmatimonadota bacterium
ACGACGTGATGGCCTCGCTCGACTACGCGACGTCGGGCTCGCGCCGCTCCCAGAAGAAGACCGACGCGGCCGAGCACGCGCTCGCCGCACTCAGCCCGGTGCTCGAGGAGCTCATGGTGGTCGTCGAAGAGGCGGCCCTCGGCCGGCGCGAACCTTCGGCCTCGGCCGCCCCGGCGGAGGCCGTTTCCGGTAAGGCCAGCCCGGCCGGAGCCGGGCCGGAGAGCGCCGTCGAGAAGGACGAAGCCACCCGGACGGCTGCGCCCGTGGCGACCGGAGACGGGTCCGGCCCGGCAGCCGGCGCCGGGGCCGAGACAGGGTCCGGTGGCGTGGCGGGCGCGGAAGCGGACGGGGCCGGCGGGCCGTCGGCGGCCACGGCCGAGGGCGAGGCTGCGCAAACGCCGTCCGACTCCGACGTGCCCGTGCACGACGGCGATCAGGGGGGCGACGAAGCGCCCGCTCTCGAGATGGTGTCCGTCGACCACCTGCCGCCCGTGTTCACGCTTCCGGACGCGGCCGATCCCGACCTGCTCGAGGACTTCGTGGCCGAGGGGTTCGACTACCTCGAGCAGGCGGAGCAGGCGCTGCTCGCGCTCGAGAGCGACCCGAGCGACGCCGAGGCGGTGAACGTCGTGTTCCGGGCGTTCCACACCATCAAGGGTGTCTCGGGCTTCCTCGAACTGCAGCACATCGCCGACCTGGCCCATCATGCGGAGTCACTGCTCGCCCGGGTGCGCGAGGGTGAACTCGTGTTCTCACCCCCCGTCGCCGACGTCACGCTCAAGTCGGCGGACGCCCTGCGCGAACTGCTCGAGGGCGTGCGCCAGGCCATGGAGAGCGGTGGCGAGATCCGTACGCCGCGCGGCTACTTCCAGCTTCTCGCGACGCTCGCCGACCCCGATCAGGTGGAGCGCCTGGCGCTGGGCGAATCGGTGGCCGTGCCCGAAGTGATCGAGGAAGAGCCGGAGGACGGCGGCGGAGGTGCGGCGGCGGCCGTGGAGGGCTCCGTCCGCGTGAAGACGGCGCGCCTGGACCGGCTGCTCGATCTGGTCGGCGAGCTCGTCGTGGCCCACGCCATGGTCGCCGAGGATCCCATCGTCCAGCGCGACCATCACAGCGTGCTGGCTCGGAAGGTCAGTCGCTCCGAGAAGATCCTGCGTGAGCTGCAGGACCTCACCACGTCGATGCGCATGGTGCCGCTCAAGCCCGCCTTCCGGAAGCTGGCGCGTGTGGTGCGCGACGTGAGCCGGCGCGCGGGCAAGCCGGTCCGGCTCGTCACCGAAGGTGAGGAGACCGAGCTCGATCGCAGTATGGTGAACATCATCACCGATCCGCTGGTGCACATGGTGCGCAACTCGATCGACCACGGCATCGAGCCCGCGGCCGAGCGCAGGGCCGCCGGCAAGCCCGAGTCGGGCCTCGTGAGGCTCTCGGCCCATCAGTCGGGTGGTTCGGTCGTGATCGAGATCGCCGACGACGGCCGGGGCCTCGACCGCGAGAAGATCGCGCGCAAGGCCATCGACCGCGGCATCATCGAGACGGACCGGGGGCTGACCGATCAGGACGTCTACAACCTGATCTTCTCACCGGGCTTCTCCACGGCCGAGCAGGTCACCGACATCTCGGGCCGCGGCGTGGGGATGGACGTCGTGAAGCGGAGCGTGGAATCCCTGCGCGGGCGCATCGACATCGAGTCGACGCCCGGTCAGGGGTCGCGCTTCATCATCCACCTGCCGCTCACGCTCGCGATCACCGACGGCATGCTGCTGCGGGTCGGATGCGAGCGCTACATCATCCCCATGGTGAAGATCCACATGAGCTTCCGCCCCGGACCCGGCGACCTGTACACGGTGGCGGGGAAGGGCGAGATGGTCACCCTGCACGACGAGCTGCTGCCCATCACCCGGCTGCATCGGCTCTACGACGTTCCCGATGCGGTGGAAGACCCCTCCGACGCGCTCCTCATCGTGGTGGGAGAGGGCTCCCGGCGTTCGGCGCTCATGGTCGACGAGCTGCTCGGCCAGCAGCAGTTCGTGGTGAAGGCGCTCTCGGGAGCCGTGGCCGACGTGCCCGGCGTGGCAGGCGGCGCGATCCTCGGGGACGGCGAGGTGGGACTGATCCTCGATCCGGAAGAACTGATCGTCTTCCAGCGCATGCAGAGCGACGCGGCCGCCTGAACCGGGGTGGGGGACGGACGGCGAAAGGCCCGGGACGCGAGTGACGCATCCCGGGCCTTTCACGCCGGTCTACAGGCGCGGCGCCGCGTGGGCGCGCGCACCCGCGGGCCTCAACGGCGCCGCTTCTTCTTCTTGGGCTGACGCCCCTGATTGGGGTGCTTGAGCCAGGCCCACGTCTCTCCGCGCCGCAGCATGTGGATCGTGCTGGCCGAGACGTTCAGCCGGCGGGCCCACTCGGCGCCCGAATGGCCCCAGTCGTCTTTCTCGTCGTCCCAGTCGTCGAGCACGGCGCGCGCGTCGGCCTCGGTCATCTGGGCATGGGGCGAACGTTCGCCCTGAAGCCAGACGTTGTGACCCTGGAAGCGCCCCGCCTTCTGGATGGGGCCGGGCAGCTTCTTGCCCGACGTGCCCATGCAGTAGTGGCGAATCTGATTCGCACTGTATTCGGGGAACTGGCGATGGATGTCGGCGTAGGTCATGCCCGCCGCAGCCATGTCGCGCCACTGGACCACGACGGGTCCGGGGGGTCGTGGCATAGTGCTGCCTCCCTGGTTTGGAGTGGTTTCGTGCCACCGACAATGAACGAGGCTTACCTTGCCTGCGCAAGGGTGCCGCAGGGGGCCGCGGCCGGCGGAGCGTGGCTCGAGCGATGGGGCGCTCGGGGGACGGAAGAACCGCTCCCGGGTGCGTCTGGCGGCGGCGCCGAGGAGCCCGGCCGAAGCGGGCGGCCGGGCGGCGCGGTACGGTGGTGTGGACGCAGCCTCAGGCGGGAAGGTTTTCGAGCACCTCGAGCAGCACCGAGAGGTCGAAGGGCTTCGCGAGCAGCGGGCAGCCGGTGCGCCGGGCGAGCTGGCGCGCTTCTTCGCGCTTGGTGTCTCCGGTCACGACGATCGTTCGCTGCAGCAGGTCGGGGAAGTACTCGGTGAGCTGGTCCAAGAGCCAGAAGCCGCTGCCGTCCAGCATCTTCAGGTCGGTGATCATCACGTCGGGCCGCCGGCCCCCTGTGATCTGCGCCATGGCGCTGCGGCCCGACCACGCTTCCTTGACCTCGTAGCCCACCCCCTCGAGGAACTTCCGGATGGGCAGGCGCACCGACTCCTCGTCTTCGACCAGCAGCACGGTCCGTGAGCGGGCCAGGGTGAGCGGCACCGGTCGGAACGCGACGTCGGCCCGGGCCGCATCGAACGGGAACTCCGCGAGGAACGTGGCGCCCCCGTCCAGCGAGTTCTCGGCCCACAGGCGGCCCCCCTGGGCCTGCGCGAGCCCGCGAGCGACGGCCAGTCCGAGGCCGGCGTGGCCCGGCTTCGTCGTGTGGAAGGGCTCGAACACCTGCGCGAGCTGCTCGGCGTCGATGCCCGGCCCCGAGTCGGACACGGAGACGATCGCGGCGTCCACCGTCTGACGGACCGCCACGTGGATCGCCGCCCGCTCGACCCCCCGCACCGCCTCGAGGGCGTTGTCGAGCAGTAGCTCGAGCATGCGGCGCACGTGATCGGTGTCGACCGTGACCGCGGGCAGCGAGCGCGACACCTCGCGTTCGACGCGGACGCCCGCCGCCTCGAAGTCGGCCGCGCGGTCGGCGAGCACGCCCTCGACCAGGTCGGGCAGGGAGGCCGCCCGGGCGCGGCCCGAGCGATGACTCGTGAACGATTCGAGCCCGCGCACGAAGCGGGCGATGCGGTCGTGCCCGGCCCGCAGAGGTTCGAGCGCGTCCGCGCCGGCGGCTGCGCCCGCGTCGTCGAGGGCCGGGCCGAGCTCCTCGAGGGTGCGCGAGATCTCTCGCGCGATCGAGACGACCAGGCGGCCCACGCTCGCGAGGTGCTCCGACGCCTCGGCCCGCTGCCGGAGTTCTTCTTCCACATGGATGTCGCGGCCCGAGACGAGCCCGCCCAGCACGGCGCCCGTGCGTGGGTCGAGGTATGGAGTCGCTACCACCTGCGCCGTGAAGCGCTCGCCGTCACTACGGCGGTGGAGCTGGGTTCCCGTCCATTCCTCACCCCGTAACAGGGCGTCGAGCATCTCCTGCTGCGACCGGGCCGAGACCGCGTCGTCGGCGTCGACCAGAACCTTGAACGGGCTGCCGAGCACGTCTTCCTCTTCGCGGAAGTGCGTGCGAGGAAGGCCGGCCGCGTGGCGGATGCGGCCGCTCGTGTCGGTCTGCACCACGAAGTGGCCCGGCAGGTTTTCGAGCAGCTTGAGAAGTTGCTGCGAGGCGCCGCGAGACACCTGGGTCCGGTCGCTGTAGAGGAACACGACGAGGCGGGCCGCCCCGTCCTGCGCGCCGCTGAGCGCAGCCCGGATCGACTGCAGCCTGGGCGCGCCGTCGCTGCGCTGGATGCGCGTGGTCCACACGGGCGCTCGGCCGGCGAGCGCGGCCTGGAAGTTGACGCGTGCGCGCTCTCGCTCGCCCTCGTCGATCCAGGCGAGGATCGGGCGTCCGATGAGCTGTGCATGCGCGTGCCCGAGCACCTGGCAGGCCTGGTCGTTGACGTCGACGATCAGGCCTTCCCCGTTCAGGAGCAGGGTTGCGGCGGGCGAGTGTTCGAAGAGCAGATCGGCGAGCGGCGGTGCGGCGTCCGCCGGTGCGGCGACCGCCTCGTGACCGGCCTGCGGGTCGAAGCGGGGGCGGGCGGTGGGGCGCATCGGCGTCTCCGGTCATGCCCGCCGCGGGGCACGCGGCCGCGCGGCGCGCCTCAGGGCGTGAAGATCTCGTCGGCGAGCGCCTGCCGGCTCTCGGCCTCGAACGTCGAGGCCTCGGGATCGCACGCGTCGGCCTCGATCTCGACCGTCTCGGGCGGCTCGACGCCCACCTCGCGTAGCCCCGACAGGTCGAAGACGCGTGAGATGCGCAGCAGGCGCTCCTCGATGTCGGTGAGCACGCCCGAGGCGTAGCCGAGTTGCTGAGAGGTGATGTCCTGGAACTGGAGCAGGTTGATCAGCCCGTGCAGCTCCTCACGGAGCGCCTCCTGCGCCTCACCGTCGTCGGAGTCCGTCAGGCGGTCCACCAGCGACAGGGCCCGATCGAGCCCGTCGAGCATGTCGGTGGCTGCGAGTTCCGTGGCGGAGGTGACTTCGCGGAGCTTGTGATTCGTGCGGTGCAACCGCTCCATGGCCGCCTTCTCGAGCAGCCCCCGGCTCTCGCGCAGGCTCTCGATGATGCTCGCAATCTCCTGATAGGCCCGGAAGACCGCGTGGAGAAGCTCGCCGAGCGTGGCCGGACGGTGTCCTTCGCCGGTGACGAGCACGCGCTGAAGGTTTTCGGGATCGTCGAGCGATACGTCGCCCTCGGAGGTGAGCTCCGAGATGACGGACGAAACCTGGCGCAGCGTCGCTTCGCTCTCGTCGAGCAGGTCGTCGCGGTGGAGTTCGCCGGTGCTCATGGTCAGACCCCGCAGGCCTCGAGCACGGCGTCGATCTTCTCCTTGAGCACCTGGGGCGTGAACGGCTTCACCACGTAGTTGTTCACCCCTGCCTGCGCCGCCTGGATGATGTCTTCGCGCACGCTCCGCGTGGTCACCATGAGGATCGGCACCGTCTTGCCCTCGGGCCTGGCGCGCAGCGCCCGCACGAAGTCCAGGCCGCCCATGTTCGGCATGTTCCAGTCCGTGATCACGAAGTCCACGGACGCGTCGAAGGCCTCGAGGGCCTCCGCGCCGTCACCCGCCTCGACGCAGTCGCTGAAGCCGATGCGGTTGAGGGAGTTCACCACGATGCGGCGCATCGTTGCCGAGTCGTCGACGACCAGGAACTTCATGTCGTATCCTCACGTGCTCCGGTTCGGGAAGCGGTCAAAGGTCTCCGGACGCCAGGATGCGCCGGGCCACCTCCCCGGCGATCTCGGGCTGATCGTAGAACGCGTTCTCCAGCCGGGCCCGGATCGCCACGAGCCGTTCGGGGCTGAGGGCGCCTTCGGACGCCGCCAGGGCCCGGCCTTCGGCGGAGATCTCGACGCGGTCGGTGCGCTCGGCCCGCGTGACTTCGCGGGCGGCGTCCTTGCCCTCGTGCGAACGCGCGTCGTCCTGCCGGTTCGCGCGGTCCGCGCGGAGGATGTCCGCGCCAATCCTGTCAATCGTCATCTGCTGTCCTCAATTCGTACGGTCGGTCCAACCCCGTGCCTGTAAGATCGGCCGCGGCGGCCGGCGACTTTAGCGACGAACGGCACCGGCCGGCCCGGTCGTGGTCCGGCGTTCACAGGCGCACGTCCACGCGCGAACGCGGTTCCCGCCCCGCGTCGGCCGTGCGTTCGAGGTAGCGCCGCAGGTCGTCGCTGCGCCCTCCCAACGAGCGGATCGCGCCGAGCGTCTCGGAGCGCAGCGCCGAAAGGCGAGCGCGGATTCGTTGGTCGGCCAGCACGGCGGCCCGGAGTGCCTCGATCGCAGCCTCTCGGTCTCGATCCGCCAGGCCGGTTTCCTCGTGCCGCCGGTCATCGTCGTCCTCCAAGCGGCGCTGGATCTCGGCGCGAGACCGGGCAAGTGCATCGAAACGGGCGAAGTCGCCCGCGTCGAGGGCGCGCTCCTGCTCCGCAACCAGCTCCGCGTAGTGGCGAAGCAGCTCGAGCGAAGCCCGACGGGTCCCTTCCGGACTCGCACCGTTTCGGGTGCGTGTGGGCGTGAGCATCAGGCTGCGCCTCCGGCTGCGCGTTCCTGGCCGGCCGCGCGGGCGGCCTCGACCCACGATTCGTGCAGCGGTTGCACGAGCTCGATGAGCTGGTCGAGGCGGTCCAGATCGAGCGTGCGGCTGATGTCGGAGATCTCCTGAGTCCAGAATGCGTAGAGCGACGCCAGGCGGCTCGCCAGTTCCCCCCCCCGGTCGAAATCGAGGGCCGCGAGCAGCTCGTAGACGATCGCGCTCGCGTTCGAAAAGCTCTGCGCCTTGCCCTCGAGGTCACCCTGCCGGATCTGCGCGGCGGCGCGCTTGAGGTTGACCAGAAGATGCTCGTAGAGGAGCGGCACGAGCTGCTCCCTGGAGCTGCCCATGACCGACGTCTCTCGGTAGGTCGAGAGGTTGCGATCGTAGCTCATTGCCGTCCTCCTCGTGCGGGCGTCAGCCCGTCTGCAGTCCCGCGAGCGCCGACGTGAGGAACTGCCCCTGCGACTGCGCGCGGGCCAGCGCCTCTTCCAGCGCGGTGAAGCGCGCCAGCAGCGACTGCCTTCGTCGCTCGAGGCGGTCCTCGAAGTCGGCGATGCGGTCCTCGATGCGTTGGATGCTCTCGTCCAGCCCGTCGACCACGTCCTGAATCGACCCGACGTCGGTCCCGAGCAGATTCTCGGTCACCAGTTCGGCCAGCGACGCGACGCCGCGGCTGAACGTGAACGTCCCCAATAGTCCAGTATCGGCCGAGTCCACCCGGATGATGAGTCCCTCGGCCGCTGTGCCCGTCGTCCCCTGCAGGAGCTGGCCCGATCCCGTCGCGGCCAGGCCCCCGATCGTGCCCTGCACGTCCAGCCCGGTCGTGGTCCCGGCCGACAGTCCCAGGGACGCGGATCCGTCGCTGCCGCCGGCCGTATAGCCGACGGTGAAGCCGGCCGCCGAACCGTAGTCGGCGTGTTCCAGCTTGAGCTGCCCGCCGCTGTCGGAGGCCGTGATCGCCGCGGCCGTGCGCCCGGCCACCGTGGTGTCGACGGTGCCGAACGACAGCGTGCCGCCGCCTGCGTTGTCGCTGCCGATCGTGAGCGAGATGAGGCTGAGGCCGGTCTCGTTGGCGGTGACCTGCAACTTCCCGCCCACCACCGAGACCGTGGCCGAACCGCCGAGGGCGGTTTCGACCTCCGAGCGGATGTCGCCGAGCGTCTGGGTCGTGACGTCGGTGATCGTGAATTCGCGGAAGATCGAGGTGCCGTCCTTGGTGGTGCCGCTGATGGTGATCACGTCGCCGTTCGCGACGCCCAGGTTGGTGCCGCCCGAGTCGAAAAGGCTGTCGAGCGTGGTCGCATCGGTGGCGGCCGTGCCCAGCGCGTCGGAGAAGACGGCGGTGCTCGTCTCGAGCTGGTGCTGGGTGTTGGTCTGGAACTGGGTGTTCAGCGCGTCGACGATCTGCGCGAGCGTCATGCCGTTGCTCAGCGAGATCTGATAGGTCGAGCCCGATCCCAGATCGGTGACCGTCATCGTATCGGCCGTCCCATCGTCCACGTAGGTGCCGCCGAAGCCCACGCCGGTGACCGAGGCGCGCGCGGCGGCCTGGGTGATGTTGATGTCGTACGTGCCGGCCTGCGTGGCGTCGCTCGACGAGACGAACTCGAGGCTGTTCACGCTGCCCCCGCCGTACACGCTGAACAGGCGCGATACGGCCGCCGGGTCTTCCTGGAGCTTGGTCTGGAAGACCGCGCTGTCGAACGTGAAGCGCCCGTCGCGGTCGATCTCGATGCCCACGTCCGCAAGTCGCGTCAGGTTGCCCGTCACGCCGGCGCTGATCACCGACCTGAGCGCGTCGCGGATGCTGTTGCGCATCTGGCGCAGCGTCGAGTCACCGGCCAGCGGGGGGATGGTCTCGCCCTCTTCCGCACCCAGCCCGCTGAACTGGTTGCCGACGAAGTCCTGCAGCGCGTTGTAGGCATCGACCATCGCCTGCACGTCGTTGGTGATGCTCGACACGTCCCGGCTCACGTCGACGACGATCTCGCTGGCCGACGTGCCGGTCAGGGAGAACGTGACGCCCTTCACCACGTCGGTGATCTCGTTCGAGGCGCGGGTGACGAAGCTGCCGTCCACCTGGAGCTGGGCGTCGCGACCGCTCAGGATCTCCCGGTTTCGTCCGGCCGTGGCGACGGCGAACGTGCCGAAGTCGAGGGTGCCTCCGCCCTCGTTGTTGGCCGTGATGGAGAGCGCGAGCTGGCTGTCTCCCCCGGCGTCGTCGGTGACGACCAGGCGGCCTCCCACGATCGAGGCGGTCGCGGTCGCGGTGCCGACCTTGAAGCCGTCCACGGCCGAGTTCAGCGAGTCGGCCAGGGTCTGCAGCGTGTCGCTCGCCCCCACGGTGAAGGTCTTCGTGAACGTCGTGCCGTCGGCGCGCGTGCCGTTGAGGGTGAGCGTATCGCCCACCTGGACGCCTGCCGACGACCCGTTCAGGAAGAGGTCGGTGAGCAGCGTGGAGCCGGTCGCGGTCGTGACCGCGTCTCCGTCGGTGAACGCGTTGCCCTGGACCGACTGCGCCACCGAGCCCCTGCCCCCCGCCAGGACCCCCAGGCTCTCGAGGATGCGGTTGGCGTCGGTGAAGGAGGTGGTGCCCGAGATGTCGAGGCGGCGCACGGTGGCGCCGTCGGCGTTGGTCTCGGTCGTCACCTGCGCCGTCACCGAACTGCCGGCCAGACCCGCCTGTGTGTTGATGGCGTCGGCGACGTCCTGCAGCGACTGGGTCGCCAGGTCGATCGTCACGTTGAACTGCGTCGCCCCGGTGCCGATGGTCACCGCCGCTGCGGCGGGCGGGGTGGTGAAGCCCAGCAGCGTGTTGAGGGTGGTGGTCGACGACGTGAACGCGTCACTGCGGGCGCCGTCGGACGTGGCGTTCTTGAGCGAGGTGGTCGTGTCGAGAAACCCGAGAGAGCGCAGCACGCCCTGGGTGCCGTCGCTCAGGTTGATGCCCGCGGCACCCGTCTCGGCGCTCGTGAGCACAAGGCGGAAACTTCCGGGGGCCGTCTCGATCACGCTGGCCGAGGCCCCCGAGGCGTTCGTGCCCGCGTTGGCCGCGTTGAGCGCGGCGGCGATATCGTCGAGCGAGTCGGTGGCCGCCACACTCACGGCGCGCCCGTTGACCAGGAACTCTCCGCTGAAACCGAGCGCCTTGTCCCGCGAAGCGAAGATGTCGCTCCCCAGCTTCTCGGCGCGCGCTGTCTGGAGCACCTTCACGGTGTAGGAGCCCGGCGTGGCGTCCGACGCGGCAGAGACCGAGAGCGGCGCCGTTTCGCCGCTGGGCAGGCCCGAGATGCTCGTCTTGAAGGTGTTGAACGCGGTGCCGTCGGCGAGCTTCGCCAGCGAGGCGTCGAGTCCGCTCACCAGCCCTTCGAACTGTGTCCACGCCGCCGACTCCGACTGCAGGCCGGCGATCTTCTGCTGGTCCAGAAGGATGGGGCGGGATTCCGCCGCGATGATCTGGTCGGTGAGCTGGCGGAAGTCGATGCCGCTCGCGAGGCCGCTGAAGGTGGCGATGGGCTCCATGGGTCCGGGCCTTCCGGCGTCCTTGATCTATCTGTGTGCGTCCACGACGACGAGGTGTCGATGCCGCGGGCGGGCGTGCCCGCCGCCTTCTATGCGAATGCCCGGGCCCCGCTCGATCGGGCCCCGGGATGGGTGGAGCCGGGGGTTGCCCCCCGGCTCCGGTCCCGGCCTCCGCCGCGTTGTAGGACTCCTGCGGTTACCCGAGGAGCTGGAGCACGCTCTGAGGTGCGGCGTTGGCCTGAGCCAGCATGGCCGTACCGGCCTGCTGGAGGATCTGGAACTTGGTCATCTCCGTCACCTCGCGTGCGATGTCGGCATCGCGGATGACCGACTCGGCGGCGGAGAAGTTCTCGATCGTGGCCTCGGTGTTGGCCCGGGCGAAGTCGATCCGGTTCTGAGCCGAACCGATCGTCGCCAGCGCGCTCGACACCTTGCTGATGGCCGAGTCGATCGTGGTCAGCGCCGTCTGGGCGTTGCTCTGGGAGCTGATGCTGGCCGTGTTGATGTTCAGGCCGGAGGCCTGATCGACCCGCAGGTCCAGGTTGCCCAGCGTGACCAGATCGTCCGTCGAGTAGGCGCCCGACGCGCTCACCAGGAACTGCGCCGACGAGCCCGTCACCTTGAACGTGTTGTTGGCGCTGAAGGCGTCGTTGTTGCCGGAGATGTCGAACGAAGCGTTCGTCCGGAACTTGACCCCGAAGGCCGAGAACGTCACGTCCTGGGCGCCGGTGGACGACACCGTGACCGTCTGCTCGTTGCTGCCGTCGGAGAGCTTCACCTGGGTCGCGCTGACCTTGGTGAGCGTGTACGTGGCGGCCGTGTCGAGGCCGCTCACGCTGATCGTGTCGAACTGGACCGCGCCGTTCGAGTCGATCGTCGAGTTGGCCGCGTCGACCGCCTGCGAGAACGAACCGTCCAGAAGCTTGTTGTTCTGGAACTCGGTCGTCTTCACGATGCGGTCGATCTCGTTGCGCAGCTCGCTGAACTCGTTGTTGAGGACGATGCGGTCACCCGAGTTCGACGAGGCGGCCTGCGCGGCGAGCTCCTTCATCCGCTCGAGGATGTTCTGGATCTCGCTCGTGGCGCCCTCGGCGACCTGCAGGAGCGAACGGCCCTGCTCGGCGTTGCGGGACGCCTGCTGCAGCGCGCGGATGTCGCCGCGCAGCGTGTTGGCGATACCCAGGCCCGCGGCGTCGTCGGCGGCGGTGTTGATCCGGAACCCGGACGACAGCCGGCCGATCGAGCGCGAGAACGCCGCACCGCTCTTGTCGAGCTTCCGCAGCGTGCTCAGGGCATCGACGTTGGTGTTGATGCGCATGGGAATCCTCCTTCCGTAGAGTGGTCCGGAGCCTCCGTGCTCCGCGGGGCTTCCCTGCCCCAGGGCCGTCCCACGTCGGCCGCTGAGTGCATTATCGACCGGGTGCGGAGAAGCTTTAGCGCGGGGTAGGCGCGGGAGGCGTACGGGCGCTGCGACCCTCGGGGCTCCCCCACCGTGGCGCGGCGACCCGGACGCTGTTCTCGCCGGAGTCGTGCGTTCGCAGGCGCGGACACAGGGGCCTGAGCGACTCGAGGCGCAGCCCGCGCGGAAACAGCGCACGCCGCTCAACAGAAGAGGGGGGGACGCCGATCCTCGAAGCCTGAGGGCGGAGCTCCGGACCCCGTCGGGCCGGGGCGACGCACCGCGGACCCGATGGAACGGCTGCGGATCCGCCGCCCACGCACCGAGAGCGAGCCCGACCCGACATGGACATCTTCGTTGCACGCCAACCCATCTTCGACGCGCGCCGCCGGGTCGTCGGCTACGAGCTGCTGTATCGAGACGGCTCCGGTGCCACCGAGGCGGGCGAGTACGATCCCACGCGGATGTCGAGCCAGGTGATCGTGGACGCGGTGTTGGGGCTCGGGCTGATGAGCCTGGCGAGCGGCCGCTCGGTCTTTCTGAACTTCAACCGCGAGATGCTGCTCAGCGGCGTGGCCGACGTGCTCGATCCGGACCGCGTCGTGATCGAGGTGCTCGAGACCGTCGAGCCCGACGAAGAGGTGGTCGCGGCGTGCCGGGCGCTCACCGAGCGGGGGTTCACGCTCGCGCTCGACGACTTCGTGTACACGCCCGCCTGGGAACCGCTGCTCGAGCTCGCGGGCGTCGTGAAGATCGACGTGCTGAGCGCGGGTGAGCACCTGGACGAACTGGTCGAGCGGGTGCGTCCGTTCGGGGTCGAACTCCTGGCCGAGAAGGTCGAGACCGCCGCCGTGCACCGGCGGTGCCGGGAGTTGGGCTTCGATTACTTCCAGGGTTTCTACTACTTCCGGCCGGAAACGGTGCGCGGTAAGGACCTTTCGGCGCAGACGGTGGCGGTCATCCGCCTGCTCAACCTGATCCGCGACCCTCGCGCGACCGAAGCGACCATCCTCGAGGCGTTCCGGAGCGATCCGGGCCTGTCCTACAAGCTTCTGCGCATGGTCAACTCGGCGGCCCTGGGGGGGCGAGGCGTGGCGTCGTTGGGGCACGCCCTGCGGCTTCTGGGCCGGGATCCGCTGTACCGGTGGCTGTCGCTGCTGCTCATCTCGGGGCGCGACGTGCGCAGCGGCGAGCGGCAGGAACTGCTGCGCAGCGCCGTGCTGCGCGGCCGCATGTGCGAGCTGCTGGGAGACGTCCTGCGGCGGGGATCGCGCTCGCGGGACGTGCCCCAGCCCGACGCCCTCTTCCTGGTCGGGCTCTTCTCACAGCTCGACGTGCTGCTCTCGGTGCCGATGGACGACGTGCTCTCGCAAATCCATCTGGCGCAGGATCTCAGGGACGCTCTGCTCGCCCGGGCCGGAGAGGCCGGCGTCCTGTTGGCGGCGGTCGAAGCCTACCAGCGCGCGGAGTGGCAAACCGCGCGGCGACTGCTGGACGAGGTCGGCGTGGACGCCGACGTGCTGCCCGACCTGTACGTCGACGCGCTCGCCTGGGCGGGGAATCGCCTCGCGCTCTACACCGAAGAAGAGGACGACGACGCGGCCGTGCGAAGCGCGTAACGGCCCCGGCGTTCGGCCGCCCCCTCGAACCGTGGGGTGGCCGCGCCGGGGCCGCCTGCGGCGGCGCTACCGGCACCCTCACTCCGTGCGCAGCGCCTCGGTCGGCTCGATGCGGCTCGCCCTGCGGGCCGGCACGTACGACGCCGCCAGGACGACCGCGAGCAGCAGCGCCGACACGGCGGCCCAGGTGAGCGGGTCGGTCGGCTCGACGCCGAAGAGGGCGCTGCGGAGCATCCCGTTGGCGAACCAGGCGATCGCGAGGCCCAGCGCCAGTCCCCACAGCCCCAATCGGGTGCCCTGAGCAACGACCATGCGACGCACGCGGGCCGCGCTGGCGCCGAGCGCGATGCGCACGCCGAGCTCGCGGGTTCGACGCCGGACACCGTACGAGGTGATCCCGTAGATTCCGAGCGCCGCCAGAAGCAGCGAGAGCGCGGCGAAGGCGCCGACGAGCCCACCTACGAGTCGCGGCGTAGCCACCTGATCGGCCACCACGTCCGACAGCGTGCGCACGTCGTACACGACGAGCGAGGGAACGGCGGTTGCGACGGCGGCGCGCACCGGGCCGGCGAGGCGCTCGGGGGGGCCGGACGTACGCACCTGGAGCGTCATGTGCCGCGCCCATTCCATCGCGAACGCCGGGTTGGTGAAGGGCAGCAGCAGGGCCTCGCGGGGCGGCTCCCGCAGCCCACGGTTCCGGGTGTCGCCGTACACGCCGACGATCTCGAAGGGAGGCATCTCGCGGGCGGTGTTGAGGATGCGGAGGCGCCGGCCCACCGGATCCTGGCCCGGGAAGCGCCGCTCTGCGAGCGTGCGGTTGATCAACACCCGCAGCGGTTCGCCCGCGCGGTCCCGCTCGTCGAACATTCGGCCTGCCAGCAGGGGGACGCCGAGCACGTCGAGGTAGTCGGGGCTCACGACGCGGATGCCGACCATCGCCTGGGTCGAGACGGGATCGCTTTCGGCACCCTCCGCCGCGAAGTACCACTGGCCGTTGAGGCGCAGGGGGTGCTCGGCGTGTTGGAGCGCGGCCGCCCTCACGCCGGGCACCCCGGCGACCCGCTCGAGCACCGACCGGTGCAGGTCCAGCACGGAGGGTGTTTCGGGGAACTGCCACGTCGGATAGTCCATGCGCATCGAGAGGACCCCGTCGGCACGCACGCCGGGATCGACCGACGCCAGTGTGACGAAGCTGCGGACCATGAGCCCCCCCGCGACCGAGAGGGCGAGGGCCACCGCCACCTCGCCCACGACCAGGGCCTGCCGCAGACGCACGCCCGACGAGGCGCCGGAGTGGCCGCGGGCGCCGCTGCGGAGCACGTCCGCCGCCTGGACGCGGGCGGCCCGTCCCCCCGCGAGCAGCGCCACGACCAGCCCGGTGCCCAGGGCCACCGCGGCCGTGAACGCGAGGACGCAGCCGTCCACCCCCACCTCGTCGATGCGGGGCAGGCGCGCGGGGTTGGCCGCGCGGAACAGGGCGACGGCCCCGTAGGCGAGCGCCACCCCGACCGCGGCGCCCGCGGCCGTGAGCAGCGTGGCCTCGGCGACCAGCGGTCCTGCGACCTCCCGTGGAGAAGCACCCAGGGCGCTACGCACCGCCAGGCCGCGTTCGGCTTCCTCCGCCCGCACGAGCAGGAGGCCGGCCACGTTGAAGCACGCGACGAGCAGGATGGCCAGGACCGCGCCCATCAGCACACGCAGCGGCCCGGCCACCTCACCGGTGATGCGCTCGCCCAGCGGCTCGGCGGTCATCGTGTAGGCCCCCCGGCCGCCGTACGCGTCGGGGTGTGCGTCGCGGAATCCCTCGGCGAGCGCGGCGAGGCGTTGGTTGGCCACGCGCAGGTCGACGCCGGGCGCAAGCCGCGCGACCGCCACGAACTGCCAGGCACGCCGTGACTCCGAGGGGTCGTCGGCCCGCGCCACCCAGTAGTCCACGGAGCGTGCGCCGGCCAGGTTCCAGCCGGTGTCGAAGCCGGGCGGCGCGACGCCGATCACCTCGCGTTCGACACCCCGGATGCGGAGCGTGCGCCCCACGATGCTCGAGTCCGCCCCGAAACGGCGCCGCCAGAATCCGTCGCTCAGCACGACCACCCGGTGACGCCCCTCGACGCCGTCCTCCGGGGCGGAGACGCGGCCGAGCCGGGCCTCGACGCCGAGCACCTGGAAGAGGTCGGCGGTGACCCAGGCCCCATCGGTCTTCTCGGTGCGGCCGTCGGCTTCGAGCGTCCAGAGCGCGTTCTGTTCTCCGGTGGCGATGCCGGCCACGCCCTGAAACAGGCCCTCCTCGGCGGCGAGGTCGAGCATCTCCGCGCGCGAGACCCGCAGGTCGCGGTCCTCGGTCTCGGGGAACTGGTTCCACACGAGCACGAGGCGTTCGGGGGCGTCGTAGGGGAGCGCCGAGAGCAGCACGCCCTCCACCACGCTGAAGACGGCCGTGTTGGCTCCAAAGCCGAGCGCGAGCGTGAGCACGATCACGGCAGAATACAGAGGGCGCGCGGCCAGCCGGCGGGCCGCACGGCGGAGCGTGGTCGTGGTCCTTCCCATCTTCGTCATCGTCGTCTCCTCAGGGTCGCGCTGCTGCTGCGGTTGCGGCTTCGACATCCCCGGCCGCCTCCAGGCGCACGAACCCCTGGCCGGGCGCCGGGCCCAGGCTGAGCTCGCCGCTGTAGAAGTGCTCGAGGAACGGGATCGTCTGGTGATAGCAGAAGACCGATGCTTCGACGCCGACGATGTGCACCGTCTCTGCGAAGAAGGGGATCTCGGCGAGGAAGTAGTGCGCCGCGGTCTCGAGCGCCCGCGACGTGCGTGGGGTGTCGCAGGTGTGGGATTCGAGCGCCCATGCGGACGCGTCTAGACAGGCAGCGCGGAACGTGGGATCGGTGTCGTAGGCCTTCCTCACCCGTTCGGCGGCCTCCCGGTAGCGGGGGTCCGGGGCGAAGCGGGCGGCTCCCAGCACCCGGGCTTCGGACTGCCCGGTGGGGTCACGTTCGGGAAAGGCCTGCTCGATCGCCCGACGGACCTTGTTGTGGAGCCAGTTCGCCTGCCGCCGCGCCTTGTGCGCGGCGCGCTCGGGAGCGTAGCCGAGGGCTTCGAGCGTGTAGCGCGCCGGCTCGTCTGGAACGAAGACGTGCCACGATTCGAACGTCGCATCCACCCAGCGGACCAGGGACGTCAGGCGTGAAACCGAGAACCACGAATTGAAGGGGCTGACCCCGAGAAGACCGTGCCGCCGGGTCGCGAGCGCCTCGGCGCAGCCCGGGGTCAGGGGACGCGCGTCGTAGAGTGCCGTGGCGTCGGCGACGCTCATCGTTCGCTCCCGAGCACCGCTCCGAAGCGGAGGCGGTTGCACTCGGCGCCCAGCCGGAACGCTTCGACGAGCGGCAGGACGAGGGCGTCCTCCAGGGCCTCGCGAGCCCACGACCGCGCGGCTTCGGGGTCGGTAAAGAAGTGGATGAACCGGCAGAACGTGGAGAGCACCTGTACGTCCTCGACCCGGCACTGTTCGGGCCTGGGAAGCGTGACGACCATCTCCCGATGACTTCGTTCCCGGACGCCTCCGGCGGCCACACGAAGGGTCACCTCCGTTCCGTCGGGGCTCACCGAGCGCACCCGAACGGGTTCACCGAGGAGTTCGGGAAGGAACAGCGTGTCCCAGGCGCACCACCCGAAGAGCGTACGGCTCCCCGCCTGCATGCGGTGCG
>RFGQ01000761.1 GCA_003695865.1 Gemmatimonadota bacterium
CGATCACGCCCTCTGGGTCCACGAGCTGCACGCGGCCCGAAATGCCGTCGCCGTCGGTGTCGTCGGGATCGGCCATCCGCAGGAGCGTCGTGTCGTCCACGGCCTCGAGGTAGCCGAGCCCGGTTACGGCGGGCGGCATGAACGCCGCCACGCCCGTCACCCCTTCGGGAATGCGCTCGGGCTCGAAGCCCGGGATGGCCCGGTCCTGAAGCTGCGGCCCGCCGAATTCGAGCATCGGGTCGAAGCCGTCGGGCGTCTGCCGGCCGAAGCGCCGCAGGTTGAAGAGGACGTTGCCCTTCCCCTCGCCCACATGGCACTGGTCGCACGACGTCGCGTTGAAGATCGGCCCCACGCCGTCCTCGACCGTGAAGCGGCGGCCGAACTCCTCGTCGCCGGCCAGGTGCACACCGATCTGGGTGGGGGTCAGACCGTCGACCGGCGCATCGAGGATCTCGTTGTCGGCCGGAAGATCGGGAAACACGATGTCGCAGCCCGCGGCGAGCGCGAGCAGCGGGAGCAGGAGCAGCCGCGGCGCACGGGCGGCCGGGCGCGGAGATACAACCATGCGGGCCTCACGGATTTAGTCGTCCCTAAATATTTTAGGTGAGGCTAATCTGTGGGCCCGCGCGGGGGGTGTCAACGGTGATGGAGATCCTTGCCCTCGAAGCCTCACCGTACCATTTTCGGTATATGTTCGGTTCCATCTTGCACGGATGAGACCCTTGCCAGGCTCCAGCGCCATCGAGTGGACGAACGCTACCTGGAATCCGGTTACCGGCTGCACGCCGGTGAGCCGGGGATGTGACCACTGCTATGCACGCACCCTCGCCCAGGGCCGTCTCAGCCGCATCTACCGGAAGCGCCTTCCCGTTCTCGACACCCCCTCGACGCGCCGCGATCCGTTCGCGGTCCGGCTCTGGCCGGAACGGCTCACTCAGCCATGCTCATGGCGCGAGCCACGCATGATCTTCGTGAACTCCATGTCGGACCTCTTCCACGCCGACATCCCCGACGAGTTCGTCCTGAAGGTCTTCGAGATCATGCTCGAGACGCCCCGACACACGTACCAGATCCTGACGAAGCGCCCCGGGCGCGCAGCTCGGTTCTTCCGACGCTTTCCCACCCTGTCGGGGTCGGACGGCTTGCTCCCGGACCATATCTGGATCGGCACGTCCATCGAGGATCAGGACGCCGCCCACCGCGCTCGACATCTCCGGAGCGTGCCGGCCCGGGTCCGTTTCCTATCGTGTGAACCCTTGCTCGGACCGCTCGAGCTCTCTCTGGAAGGCATCCACTGGGTCATTGCCGGGGGAGAAAGCGGACCAGGCCACCGGCCGATGCACACCGACTGGGTTCGCGCCCTCCGTGACCGATGCCTGGAGTTGGGCGTGCCGTTCTTCTTCAAGCAGTGGGGCGGCGCGACTCCGAAGGCGGGAGGTCGTACCCTCGATCAGCGGACGTGGGACGACTTCCCGGTGATCACCACCGTTTGAAGATGGACGGTGCGTGGAGCGAGCTCCTGGGAGGCCACTGCCGAACAAACCGTTCCTACGCGCTCGAGAAGTTCACGTTCTTCGACCGTTACCTGCCGGCCGCATTCCGAGCGACCAAGCGTAAGCGCACACGTCACTTCGTCGACCTGTTTGCGGGATCGGGAGTCTGGCGAGACGAGGCCGGCGACCGTCACCTCGGGTCGCCACTGCATGTGTTGCGGTTGTCCACGGAGAGCGAGGCGCCCGGCTTCACCGAGTTCTTCTTCGTGAACAAGGATCGCCGACCGGAGGGTCACCTCCGGACAGCGCCGCTCCTTCGCTCGGGAGATGGAGCGTCTCTACGCCGATCGACTACGTGAGGCGGGATGGGCGTTCGTTCGCCGGCAGCGAGACGTGAGGGGGCCGGCGGGGCAGCAGCTGTACTATATGCTGTTCGCGACGGGTCACCTGGCCGGGGACGCCCTTTCTGCGTGGGAGGCACTCGGTCCACAAGGTGAGTTGGACCTGCCTGGCCTGTAGAGCGCCCCGCCCTCACCCCCCCAGCCAGCGGGTCAGCGCCACGCCGATGAACGTGCCGATGGCGTTGCCGAAGGCGCCGAGCAGGATTCCCGGGGTGACGAGCTCGCGCCACCCGCGCGCCGCGGCGATGGGCCCGGCCGAAGACGAGCCGCCCACGCAGGCGTTCGACGCGATGATGATCTCGGCCAGATCGAAGCGGAGAAGGCCGCCCACGGCCACCGTCACCACCATGTGCACGCCCACGATGACGAGCGCGAACAGCGTGATGGGCAGGGCCGAGCCGATCATGCTCCACACGTCGGCCGTGGCGCCGAGCACGAACAGGAACATGTAGACGGCGATCATGCCGAGTTCCATGTGGCCCGTGAGGTGGCGTGTGAGCGCGGGAAAGACGTTGGCGGGCACGAGCGCGAAGGCGGTGATGAAGAGGATCGCGAAGTCGGGCACGCCGAGCCGCTCGGCGACGGCGAAGCCCAGCGCCGAGATGGCAAAGGCGAGCGCGAGCGCCAGACAGGCGTCGAAGATGCGGAACGGCGGCGGGGGTCCGTGTGCCGGGGCGGGGCCGTCGGTACCCGGCCGCGGCGCTTCCGCGCCCTCCTCTGCCTCGTCCGCCGCGAACGCCGCCTCTTCTCGATCCTCGAGCGGTGAGGGGATCAGGCGCCGCAGCCAGGCGATGGAGGGCAGCGCCATCACGGCCACGATGTAGAGCGCCGTGACCAGGTTGTCGGCGGCCACGCTGGCCGACATCTGGCTGCCGTCGGTGAACCCGGTCGCCTGCGCGACCGACACGAAGTTGAGGCCGCCGCCGATGTAGGTGGCGCTGAACACGCCCGCGAGCTCGGGCGCGCTCTCGCCGAGGTCGATCAGGTGCACCCCGACGACCGCCCCCGCCACCGTGCCCACAGTGCCGACCAGAAACACCACCATCATGCGGCCCGTCTCGCGCACGATGCGGCGCAGGTTGGCGTCGAACAGCAACAGCGGAATCGCCACCGGCACCAGGTACTCGAGGGCGCTGTCGTAGACCCCGCTCGACTGCGGAATCAGGCGCAGGTTCGACAGCACCATGGCCAGCAGGATCGCGATGAGCACCCCCGAAAGGCGATGCCCCCAGCGCGTGTGCTCGGCCCAGGCCGCGAACGCGGCCCCGCCGAGCAGCACCGCCCACAGCGCGAAGCCGCTCTCCGGCGAGATCAGAGACATGGGCCTCCCTTCTCCGGATTCAGAGGTCGAGGTCGTACTGCACGCCGAGGAAGCTGCGGCGGTGATGGGGGCTCGGCCCCAGACGCTCGATCGCCGCGCGGTGCTCCGCGGTCCCGTACCCTACGTTCGTCTCCCAGCCGTAGCCGGGATGGCGGGCCGCGAGCCTGCGCATGAGCCGGTCACGGCACACCTTCGCGACAATCGACGCGCAGGCGATGGAATGCACCAGGGCGTCGCCGTCTACGATGGCCTCGTGCGGTCGGCGGAGCGCCCTCATGGGCAGGCCGTCGACCACGATGTGGTCGGGCTCGAAGGGTAGGTGGGCAAGCGCGCGGCGCATGGCCCAGCCGGTGGCCACTAGGATGTTGGCGTGGTCGATCTCGCGTACGCTGGCCGCACCCACCCCGACCGCGAGCGCATGGGCCCGCACGGCGCCGTACAGCTCCTCACGGGCCTCGGCGGAAAGCTGCTTGGAGTCGGTGGCGCCCTCCACGAACACGCCCTCGGGCAACACGACGGCGGCCGCCACCACGGGTCCGGCGAGCGGGCCGCGCCCGGCCTCGTCCACGCCCGCCACCCTGAAAAGACCTCGGCTCCAGCACCGCCGCTCGTAGTCGAGGGGGTCCTGGAGCCGATCGGTTCCGTTCGGATCCGGCGTCCGGGTCGGTGGCGTGGGGCGCACCCTGCGTCGCTGGAGCGACTAGAACGTACGCTTCTCCTTGATCCGGGCCGCCTTCCCGCGCAGGCCGCGCAGGTAGTACAGCTTGGCCCGGCGCACCCGGCCGCGGCGCACCACTTCGATGCCGGCCACCGTGGGCGCGTGCAGCGGGAAGACGCGCTCGACGCCGATCCCGCTCGAGATCTTCCTCACGGTGAAGGTCTCGCCGGTGCCGGACCCGCGGCGCCCGATGCAGACACCCTCGAACGCCTGAATCCGCTCCTTCTGACCCTCACGAACCCGGTAGAGAACCCGAACCGTGTCGCCCGGGGCGAACTCGGGGACCGCGTCGTCCCGGAGCTGCTCCTTCTCGAGCTCCTGCAGCAGATCGGACATGTGTGCCTCCACGGTGGTTCGGGCAGAACCGTCATTCATCAGAGACCGATAAGATACAGCACGGAACGGTGGGGGTGAAGGGGCGGTCTCAGTCTTCGTCGCCCGCCGCACCCTCGCCCCGCAGCCGCCGCGACAGGCGCTCGGCCTGCTCGGCCCTCCATGCTTCGATCGCCCGGTGGTCACCCGAGCGCAGCACCTCGGGCACCCGCAAACCGCGGTACTCGGGGGGACGCGTGTAGGAGGGCGCCGAGACGCCCGGCCCGTCGTAGAA
>RFGQ01000762.1 GCA_003695865.1 Gemmatimonadota bacterium
CGATGCGCCCGCGCACGAAGTCGAAGGTGCCCTGCGTGGTCAGCGTGGCCGAACAGAGCACCACGGTGTCGAGACGGCCGAACAGCGCCTCGCGGAGCCGTTCGCCCAGCTCGATGGGTGCCGCGGCCAGCGCGAGGTTGCGGGCCGCCGCGCGCCCGCGGGGCCTTCCGCGCCGCTCGATCCAGCGCACCAGACCGCGCCCTCCGTCCTCGGGCTGCAGCACCGTGCGCAGCGCGGTACGCGCGCCCTGCAGGCGGCGCTCCACGGCGCCCAGATCGAGCAGACGTCCGCCCACGGCCTCTGCCATCGCTTCGTGGTCGTCGATCGTCAGCCGCAGCCGGGCAACCTCGCGCTCCAGGTCGAGCAGCCTCGCGAGCGCCTCGTCGAGCCGCTCCTCGACGCGCGGGTCGGCAGCGGGCTCGGGCAGCTCGGGCGTGCCGATGCGCAGGGCCCCCTGCGCCTCGGGAGGCAGATGCCCCTCGAGCGCGTCCTGCAGGCCGTCGAGCACCGCGCGGGCCACATCCACCGCCGGACGCACCGAGGTCTCGATGCGCCGGCGCAGCTCGAGCGCGGTGCCCTCGCCCAGCGGGGCGAGCGCCTCCTGCACCGCGGCGAGCACGCCCCGGCCGCGGCGGTCGAGGCGGCCCAGCGTGCGGTAGAGCCCCCGTCGCGTCACCTCGACCCCCAGGTGCGACGTGGCCGCGTCCTCGACGTGGTGCGCCTCGTCGAGGATCAGATGCCGGTAGGGGGGCAGTACCGCCGTGGAGGTGTGGTTCCCGCTCGCCTGGCGCACGGCCACGTCGGTGAACAGCAGGTGGTGGTTCGCCACCAGCACGCGCGCGCTTGCCGCCCGTCGGCGCGAGCGCTGGAAAAAGCACTCCTGGAAGTGGGGACAGCGCGCGCGCAGGCACACGTCGGAATCACTCTGCACCTCCTCCCACACGTCTTCCGCCGGACGGAAGGGCAGGTCGCCGAGCGAGCCGTCCTCGGTCGTGTCGAGCCACTGGAGGATCGCCTGCAGCTCACCCGAGCGGTCTTCGGCGAACAGCTCGCCCTGCTGGGTCGCGGCGAGGTGCGCGCGGCGGATCGACACGTAGTTGCCACGCCCCTTCACGAGCGCGAAGTCCACCTCGTCGCCCAGGAGGGCCCGCACCAGGGGCAGGTCCTTGGCGACGAGCTGATCCTGCAGGTTGAGCGTGGCCGTGGCCACCACGGTGCGCTCGTCGTTCTTGAGCGCCCAGGCCGCCGCGGGCAGCAGGTAGGCCAGCGACTTGCCGGTACCGGTGCCCGCCTCGACCAGCGCGACGCCGCCCTCGTTGTAGCGCTCGGCCACCACGCGCAGCATCTCGCGCTGGCCGGGCCGGTCCTCGAAGGCCGGGTGGAGATCGGCGAGGGGTCCGCCGGGCGCGAGCACGGCCTCCAGCTCTTCCAGGTCGAGCGGCTCGACGATGCGGGGTTCGGGCGGCTCGACGACCACGTAGAGGCGCGTGGCCGCGTTGTCGACCAGCGCGCTGCCCAGCCCCTCCTGGAACAGGCGCACCGCCACGGCCAGGTCGGCTTCGGACGGTTCGAGCAGGCCGCTGGGGTGGTTGTGGACCATGACCGACCCCTGCGGCGCGTCGCGTGCGGCCGCGAGCACCGCTTCGTGGTTGCCGCGCGCCACCGCGCGGGGCCGCACCACGCGCCGCGCCTCGTCGACGTCGGCGAGGAAGCACACCTCGCGTCCGCCGGCACGCTCGATCTCGGCCCGGATCGTGCGTGCGGCCTCGGCCGAGAGCTCCAGCGGATGGGTCGGGGGGCGCCCCGGCGTGGTCATCGAATCAGGTCTTGAGCTTCTTCTTGCGGGCCGCTGGGAAGAGCACGTTGTTCAGGATCAGGCGGTAACCCGGCGAGTCGGGGTGCAGATCCAGGTCCGTGGGGGGATCGCCGATCTGGTGCTCGGGGTCCTCGGGATCATGACCCCCGAAATACGTCCAGGTGCCCTCGCCCAGGTTTCCGTGCACGTACTTCACGAAGTCGCCGTCCTGCGCCATCACCACCACGCCGGGCTTGAGCCGCTCGCGCCGGAACGACGTCGTGAGCCCGTAGAAGTCGGGGATCACGGCCTGATGGTTCTGTGTGAGCATGGTGGGCACCGGGTCGAACTTGGCCGAAAAGTCGAACAGGGTGAACGCACCCAGCGGCTCGCGCCACGGCGTGTTCACCTGGTGGCCGTCGATGTCGCTGAAGGCGCTCACCGACGGGGCGGTCTGCACCTCGGCGCCCTCGAACGCCATCGTCCGCGTCCAGTCCATGTGGGCGCTGGCGTCGGGGTCGGGCGGCGTGCCGTCGGAGTAGGCCGCGGCCAGGTCGACCCCCTCGCCCGCCAGCGCCAACTCGAGCGTCTCGGTGGCCGAGCACATGGCGAACAGAAAGCCCCCCTCCTCCACGTAGCGCCGTATGCGCGCGGCCACGGCCTTCTTGAGGTCGGGCACCGTGCGGAAGCCGAGGCGGGCCGCCATCTCTTCGTTGCGCGCGACCTCTTCCTGCAGCCAGGGCGCCCCCGCGTAGGTGAGGTAGAACTTGGAGTACTGGCCCGTGAAGTCCTCGTGGTGCAGGTGCAGCCACTCGTACTCACCCAGGTCGCCCTCCAGCACCTCGGCGTCCCAGATGCGGTCGTAGGGGATCTCGGCGTACTCGAGCGCCATGGTCACCGCATCGTCCCAGGGCGTGGTGTTGGGCGGCGTGTAGACCGCCACCCGGGGCGCCTTCTCGAGCACCACGGCGTCCATGTTGGAGCGCTCGATGAGCGCCCGGATCGCCGCCTCGTCCGCGCCCGAGATCGGCTCCACGAGCACGCCCCTCAGGGCCGCTTCGCGCCGCACGGCCTCGTTGTCGGGCAGCAGGAACGCCCCGCCCCGGTAGTTGAGCAGCCACTCCCCGCGGCCTCCGGTCTCGAGCGCCCAGTAAGTGAGGCCGTAGGCCTTCAGGTGGTTCGTCTGAGCGCGGTCCATGGGCACGAGCAATCCCTGGCCGGCCGCCGGCGTGGGTAGGGCGCCGGCGACGGTGCTCAGTACGGCGAGGGCGGTGAGCAGGACGAGGGCGGTCGACGGCGCGGCGGCGCGCACCGGTTTCGGGGCGAGCCGACTCATCGCGAACCTCCGCGCAGCAGCGAGCGCACCCGCCTGAGCTCGCGGCGGGCCGACGGCACGACGGCGCTTTCGGGGTGCCCCAGGATCACCTGCTCGAGCAGGTCTGCCGCGCGGGCCGGATCTCGGGATGCGAGACGCCGGGCCAGGGCGAGTCCGGCGGCCGCCGCTTCGGGGGCGTCCCGGTGGTCGCGCCACAGACGCTCCCTGAGCTCCGTCGCTCCTTCGGCGTCGCCCACCCGCTCGGCCAGCGCGGCGCCCAGCGCGAGGGAGCGCGGGCGATCGGCCTCGGGCAGCGCGGCCACCTCCGCGCCGAACGCGGCCGCGTCGAACGTCCCGAGGCGGTGCACCCCCAGCGCGGCTTCCCCGGCCAGTCGCGCCGCCTCGGGCCCGCCCTGGGTGAGTGCAAGGGCGAGCGCGATCGCCTCCGTCGCCTCGGCGGCGGGCAGCCCGTCGGCCGCGCGCTCGAGCGCGTCGGCCGCCTCGTCCACCCGGCCGTCTTCGAGCGCCAGATACGCCCGCTCGAGGCTGCTGCGCGGCCCTTCGACGCGGGTCAGCAGGGCTGCGGCCTCGTCGCGCATGCCCTGCGCCAGGTAGGCCGCGGCCAGCGCCACGGTGAGCTCGTCGAGCTCGGGCGCGGCCGGGTATTCGTCGGCGAAAGCGGCGAGCCGCGCGCCGGCACCCCGAGGGTCGCGCGCGACCTCCAGGCTCAGCAC
>RFGQ01000763.1 GCA_003695865.1 Gemmatimonadota bacterium
ACCGGGCACTTGTCGGCGATCTCCATCAGCCGCGCCCGCTGCTCGTCGGAGAGCTCGCCGGTCAGCGCGATGCGGCGCTCGATGTGGTCCAGCTTCGCGGGCCGGTCCTCCCCGCAGTCCGTGCAGTCGCGGGCGTGCCGCTTTTCGTGCCGGAGCGCGACCCGGATCGTCTCGAGCGGCCAGCCCTTGCGGTCGGCGTACATGCGCAGCGTGATGCCCGTGCAGGCTCCCAGGCCCGCAAGGAGCAGGTCGTAGGGCGTGGGGCCTGTGTCCCCGCCGCCGAGGCTCTCCGGCTCGTCGGCCCCCAGCGAGTGGCCCCGCGCCCAGATCTCCGTCCGGTACGGCGTGCGTCCGGTCTCGGCGACCACGTGGTCGGCGGGCTGGGTCGCTTCGCCCGACGCCTCCCCGCGGGGCTCCGCGGCCTCCACTTCGGCTCCGGCGGCCGGCAGGTAACGCTCGGCCCACGCCGTCAGCACCGAGCCCACGTACTCGGCGTCGCCCGGACGACTCAGCAGGTGGTCTGCGTCGTCGAGCGACACGAAGCTCTTGGGATGCCGGGCGAGCTCGTAGAGGCGGCGCGCGTTCTCGATTCCGACCACGGTGTCGACGGGGGAGTGCAAGAGGAGCAGCGCGCGGTCGAGCGTGCTCACCCACTCCTGCGGCCGACTGGCACGCAGGTCGTCGACGAAGCGGCGCCGGACGCGAAACGCCCGCCCTCCGATCGACACCTCTGCTTCGCCCACCTCCTCGATCCGATCGAGCGAGTCGCGCAGGTGGCCGAGCACGTGCGCGGGGTCGGCGGGAGCGCCGATCGTCGCCACGGCGCGCACCGAAGCGAGGTCGTGTGCCGCGCGCAGCACCGCGGCTCCCCCCAGCGAGTGGCCGACCAGAAGGGAAGGTGCTCCATGCTCCCGTTCCATGAAGTCGGCGGCGGCCAGCAGGTCTTCCACGTTCGATGAGAAGGTCGTGTCGGCGAAGTCTCCCTCGCTCTCGCCGAGCCCCGTGAAGTCGAAGCGCAGGACGCCTAGTCCCCGTTGTGCCAGAGCCCGCGAGACGATCACGGCCGCGCGGATGTTCTTCGTGCAGGTGAAGCAGTGGGCGAACAGCGCCCATGCGCGCGGCCGGCCGGCCGTGGGAAGCTCGAGGCGAGCGGCAAGGGGGGCGCCGGCGGCGCCCGGAAAGCGAACCGCGAGGGTCGGCATCGTCGATGCTACTCCGGGTAGTCCGTGGATGGGTTGTCGGGTCCCGATCCGAACCCGCGGGGGCCGCTTTACGCTCCCGCGGCGAGCCTTTACCTTAGACCGCTCGCGCGGCGGGGAAAACCGGTGCGCGGATCTTGGTGGGCGTAGCTCAGTTGGTTAGAGCGCCAGGTTGTGGCCCTGGAGGTCGCCGGTTCAAATCCGGTCGCTCACCCTTCCGGAAGCGGGACGCGGGCGCGGGCTGTACCGTGGCTCGGAACCGGTCGCCGGGGTCGGAGCGCGGGGCCATCCAGGGCCCGAAATCGCCTCGGCCGGGCCGGTCGCGGCCCGCGGCGGGGCGGCCGGAAAAAACTTCGGGCCAGGTGTTGACACCCCCCGCAGGGTGCGGTATGATTACGGCCTCGCAGCGAGCCGTGCTGGGTTTGGGCGGCCGCTGCGTTTTGCTCGCCGAGGGAAGGCGGGCGCTCCGCCCGACTGGGCGCATCAAGCTGATTGAAAACCGAGGTCTTGAGGTGAGAGCGGGCCCACGTGGGCGAGCACTACGTCTCGCCCCTTCCGCGCCACGGCGCGGGTGGGTTTCAACGTAGATTCCGAACGATCGATCTACGAGATCGGCGTTCCAAACGAGCTGTTCAAGCTTCTTCGATGGAGAGTTTGATCCTGGCTCAGGACGAACGCTGGCGGCGTGCTTAACACATGCAAGTCGTACGAGGACCAGTGGTGCTTGCACCGCTGTAGCCGAGTGGCGAACGGGTGAGTAACACGTGACCAACCTGTCTTCAGGTGGGGGACAACCTGGGGAAACCCGGGCTAATACCGCATGACGTCCGCGGACTGCATGGTCTGCGGATCAAAGGAGGCCTCTGCTTGCAAGCTTCCGCCTGAAGAGGGGGTCGCGACGTATCAGCTAGTTGGTAGGGTAACGGCCTACCAAGGCTACGACGCGTAGTGGGTCTGAGAGGACGACCCGCCACATTGGGACTGAGATACGGCCCAGACTCCTACGGGAGGCAGCAGTGGGGAATATTGCGCAATGGGCGAAAGCCTGACGCAGCGACGCCGCGTGTGGGAGGAAGCCCTTCGGGGTGTAAACCACTGTCAGGGGGG
>RFGQ01000764.1 GCA_003695865.1 Gemmatimonadota bacterium
CGACGACTCGTTCCGGCCTGCACGGTTCCGCATCGAGGAGCCCGCGGACGACATGCGGGAGTGGATCGAGGAGCACATCTGCCTCCCCTACGGCCTGGGGTACTACCTGGACGAGATGGGCCGGGTGGTCCCTGTGGACCTGCGGGCCCCCGAGTCCACGGCGGGCCTGCCCACGATCACCGACACCGACGTTGACCCGGGCGAGGCCCCCTCGTGGGAGCACTCGCACGAGGGCGCCGTCTCGTTGATCGAGGCAACCTACTACGTCGAGCACGAGGTGGAGGAGGCGACGCTGGCCGAGACGGCGGGTGAGTACCCCGACCTCCCGCCCTCGCGGGTCGTGGAGGTGGATCACCGCCTCGTGCTGGCTGACTTCGCGGGCGTGGCGGACGGACGCGACCAGGCCGTGAAGATCGACGCCAGGGGGTACCGCGCCTTCCTCCACGATGCGGCGGACGACCACTCGGCAACCGTGCGGGCGGTGGAGGCTGCGCTCCTCGGGGTGATGGACGACATCCGGGCGGTGTTCGGGCCTGGCCCGATGGCCACGACCGTGGCGTGCCGGCGAACCCCCACGGTTACCGCGATCAGGCCGGGCGACCTGGTGGTGCTCGATGTGACAGGGCTCCCCGACCCGGCGTCCCTCACGCGCACGGGGCCGCGAGTTGTTCGGTGTGTGGGAGTGGAGGAAGATCGGCTCCTGGTTCGGCTCTCGATGGTTGATCTTGGACCCGACTCCGTGGCCGTGACGCCGACTCTGGGCACTCCTGCCCTGGTTGTGGGCCTGGAGCGCACCGCCGTATCGCTCCCGGTGACGCTCAACGCTGCCGGCGAGCCCGTGGTGGTGGAGTACGCCGTTACCTCTCAGGCGGTTGCCATGCAGCCCTCGACGGGGTGGGCGTTCGGTGGCCGCGCCGAGGCTACCGGCTCCGTGGTGATCGAGGGCCTTCCCTCGGGTGCCCGGGTGTGGCTGAGGGCGCGCACGCGCACGGGCGCGGACACCCCGAAGCTTCCCTCGGCGTGGGTTTCCCCCACGCCCCAGTTCGTGGACATGGCCTCCCTGGCCCCGCCGTCGGGTGTGACGGTGGCGGATGTTACGGGCTCTACCGCCCGGGTGTCGTGGACCCCGGGTGAGTCGGAGGCGGAGACGGAGGTGTGGCTCAGGCAGGGGGCGGACTCCCTGCACGTCCTGACCGTCGAGGAGGGGTCGGACGAGGTGACGCTGTACGGGCTCGACCCCTCCACGCTGTACACCGTGGAGGTTCGCCATAGGGATACGCGGGGCGGTGTCTCGGCGTTCGCGTCGGCGTCGTTCACGACCGATGCGGTTCTGCCGACGGCCCCGAGGATGAGCGGGGTTGCCCTGCTCGTGGGGAGGAGGGTGTAGCGACCAATGGCGTTGCCGGCGAGCGTGCAGGCAGAGGGTAGGAAGCCCCGCGCCTACGGGGTGGCGTTCGGGTTGTTCCCGGGCGATGCAACCTTCGCGGTTGTCGTGGAGCGCGCCCCGGACGTTGCGGGCGCCCCCGACCTGGCATCGGTGGAGCGGTTCCACGTCCCGCCGGGGTCGCCCACGTGGGTGGACCACACCGCGGCCCAGGGTGCGGCCTACCACTACCGCTTCGCGCACGTCCGCGCCGGGTACCAGGACGGGCGTTTCACCCCCTGGTTCTTCGCGCGGCCCGACATCCTGCCCCCGACGCTTCCGGTGATCCCCCCGGAGCCCAACCTGGACTTTGACCTCTACGTGGACCCGGTGGGCGGTGCGGTGTGGCTCGTGGTGAACGGGTCGCCCCGGGTCCATTCGGTGCGGTGGGAGGTGACGCTCGACGGCACCTTCGCAAGTTCGGGCTCCGGCGTCGCCGTGAACACCGATGACGAGGGCGACGCCGAGATCGCTACGGGGGTGATTGCCACGCCCGCCTCCGAGGTGTCGGCCACGGTGACGTTCTACGAGGGGCCGGACGGTACGGGTGCCATTCTCGGGACGCTGCGCCGGCGTGTGCGCCACGACGGGGCCCTGGTCGCCGACCCGACATTGGACGAGGACAACGGGTCGCTCGGCATCGTGCCCGGC
>RFGQ01000071.1 GCA_003695865.1 Gemmatimonadota bacterium
CCGTTACCCCAGCGGATCTCCAGCGTCTGGAGGCGAGCGAGAGAGGCGTCGGGAACCCCGCGATACGTCAGGTACGTCCACCGGCCGTCGAGGCAGAGCCCGAGCCAACGCACCGGCTCGCCGACCGGGCCTCCGGGCGATGCGGGTCGCGGCCTGCACGAGACGAGCCAGGGCGGGGGGGCGCCCTCTTCCGCAGCCGCCCCGTCGGGTCCGGGGTGGATCCTACCCGCTGCCGGCGCACGCACGGCGCCCGGCCAGCGCCGCCACGGGCCCCGCTCCACGGACACCACGCGGACGTCCTGCGGGCGTGCGCGTGCCCAGCGGAGCAGCTGCGCCCGGCTTCGGGGGTCGGGACGCCCGTCCGGGTCGGCCGGGCACACTGCGCCCATGCGGGGCAGAAACGTGTCCGGGTCGGGGATTCGGTCGGCGCTCATGAGCCCTCCGGAGGGTCGAACGGTGGGTGCGCGGGGCGCGTGTTGCGCCGCGCCGGCACCACGATGGCCTGCCGCGTGGGGCGCCGACATGGCCTTGCGGGACACGTGCCGTCGGCGCGTTGACCCCCCTCGCGGCCGCCCCTAGCTTCGGGCATGAGCACCCTCAAAGACCGCATCCAGGCCGACCTCAACGCGGCTCGCAAGGCGCGCGATCGGGTCCGCACGCTCGTGCTTTCGACCATCCTCGCCGACCTCCGCAACCGAGAGATCGAGCTGGGAGGGACGCTCGACGACGACGGCGTGCTGCAGGTGTTGGGGAAGGGGATCAAGCAGCGGCGCGATGCGGCGGAGCAGGCGCGAGCCGCGGGGCGTGGTGAGCTGGCGGACCAGGAAGAGGCCCAGATCGCCATCCTCGAGACCTACCTGCCGCCCCCGCTCTCCGAAGCCGACGTACGGGCGCTGGTGCGCGAAGCCATCGAGGCGGGTGCGACCGAGATGGGCCAGGTGATGGGCCGGGTCATGCCGGCGTTGCGCGGCCGCTTCGACGGTCGCGAGGCCAACCGCATCGTGCGGGAGGAGCTCGGGTCGTGACCCCCGGACCGGACCGGAAGGGAGGGTCCGGAGCGGAGCACACCGGACGGGTCGCCGCCGGTACGGAGCACGCCCTCGCCGTGCTGGAGTTCGAGCGCGTGCTCGAGGCCGTGGCTGCCAGAGCCGCGAGCGAAGCGGCGCGCGCGCGCCTGAGGGCGTTGCGGCCCGTCGCCGACCCGGAGCCGGCGGCCGCGGAACTGGGGCGCGTCGACGCGGTGCGGCGCGTGCTGGGCGCGGCCCGTCCCTGGGGGATGCCCGCGCTGCCGACCGAAGCGCCGTCGGCGCTTGCCCGGCTCGCTCTGGAGGGCGCCGTGCTCGAGGGGCTCGAACTCCGGGCCCTGGGACGTCTGCTCGGCGCCTCGTCCGAGGTGCGCGCGCTGCTCGACGACCACGCCGCCTCCGAGCCCGCGCTGGCGCCGCTGCGCGACCGGCTGGTGGACGATCGCGAGACCGCCCGGCGGCTGGATTCCATCGTCGACGAGCGGGGCCAGGTCGTCGACACCGCCAGCCGAACCCTCGCTTCGCTGCGAAGCCGGTTGAAGCGTGCGCACCAGCGCATCGTCGCCCGGCTCGACGCGTTCGTGCGCGACCTTCCGGCCCGCTACGTGGTGCCAGACGCCTCGGTCTCGGTGCGCGAAGGCCGCTACGTGGTGCCGATCCGTCGCGAGGGCCGGAGCGAGGTCGGCGGCATCGTCCACGGCGAGAGCGCGACCGGCGCGACGCTGTTCGTCGAACCGCCCCTCGCACTCGCGCTCATGAACGAGCTGCGCGAACTCGAGGGTGAGGAAGCGCGGGAAGTGCTGCGCATCCTGCGCGAAGAGACGGACCGGCTGCGGCCAAGCCACGACGCGCTGAAGGCGGCGCACGAGGCGCTCGTGGACTTCGATACGCTCCAGGCCCGCGCGCGGGCGATGGTGGACTGGGACGGCGCCGTGCCCGACCTCTTGCCGCCCGGTGCGGAGACGTTCGTCGTGGAAGGGGGGCGGCACCCGTTGTTGATCGAGAGGGGCGAGGGAGATGTCGTCCCCTTCGATCTGGTGCTCGATCCGGGGGAGCGAGCCGTCGTCGTCTCGGGCCCCAACACGGGCGGAAAGAGCGTCTTCCTGAAGTCGCTGGGGCTCATCGCCGCACTGGCTCAGTCGGGGGTCGTCCCGCCGGTGCGGGCGGGCACGCGCCTTCCCGTCTTCGCGGCGTTCTTCGCAGACATCGGCGACGAGCAGTCGATCGCCGAGAGCCTGTCCACGTTTTCTGCGCACCTCGTCAACCTGCGCGCGATCGTCGAGGGGGCCGACCGCGGAGCGCTGGTCCTGATCGACGAGATGGGCACGGGCACCGACCCCGCCGAGGGCGCCGCGCTCGCGCGCGCGGTGCTCGAGCACCTGGTCGAGCGCGGCGCCCTCACGGTGGCCACCTCCCACCTGGGCGCGCTCAAGCGCCTGGATGCGCCCGGCAGCGGCATCGTGAACGCGTCGCTTCAGTTCGACCCCGACCGGCTGGAGCCCACCTACCAGTTCGTGAAGGGTCGCCCGGGCCGCAGCTACGGCCTCGCGATCGCCCGCCGCCTGGGGTTCCCCGCGGCCGTGCTCGACCGGGCGGAACGCCTGCGCGACGCCGGCGAGGCGAGCGTCGACGACCTGCTCGAACGGCTCGAACGCGCCGAACGCGAGGCCGCCGAACTGGTCCGTTCGCTCGAGCGCGAGCGGGCCGAAGCGACCCGCCTGGCCGAGGAGCTCGAGCGGCGCGAAGCGGCGCTGAGCGCCGAGGAGCGCACCGCCGAGCGGCGGGCGCGCGAAGAGGCTCGCCGGCTCCTGATGGACGCCCGCCGCGAGGTCGAAGAGGCCATCCGGGCGGTGCGGGAGGCACGCACGACCGAAGAGCTGGAGGCCGCCGCCCGCGACGCGCGCCGCCGCGTGGAGGCCGCCGCCGGCCGCC
>RFGQ01000765.1 GCA_003695865.1 Gemmatimonadota bacterium
ATCGAGGGCGCGCTCTATCTGCCCGGCGACGAGGACCTGCTGCACCGGCTCGTCTTCAACCTGGTGCTCAACGCGGTGCAGTTCGCGGGCGAAGGGGGGCGCGTGAGCGTGTCGCTCGAGGACTGCCGGCACCGGTCGAGGCCACGGGGGGTCGACGTACCCCACCCGGTGCGGTTCTGCGTGGCGGATTCGGGGCCGGGGATCGAGCCGGACGAGGTGTCGCGCATCTTCGACCCGTTCTACACGACGCGCCGCGGCGGCAGCGGCCTCGGGTTGGCCGTGGTCCACCGGGCCGTCGAGGCCCACGGAGGCGCGGTGTTCGTCGACGAGGCTCCCGACGGGGGGGCCCGCTTCGTGATCTATCTGCCGGGAGCGCCGGCTCCGGCGGTTCCCTGGGACGCTCCGGAGGAGTCATGACCGAGACCGCGACGGCGGCCGATCCGGTCCGCATCCTGCTGGTCGACGACGAGCAGGGCATCCTCGATTCCCTCGCCATCCTCTTCCGGGGCGAGGGCTACGAGGTGCTGACGGCGTGTGGCGGGAAGCAGGCCATGGAGAGCATCGCCACCGAGCGACCCGACATCATTCTGACCGACATCCGCATGCCGGGAGCCACCGGGCTCGAGGTGCTGGCGCGGGCACGCGAGGTCGATCCGGAGATCGCCGTGATCCTGATGACGGCCCAGGCTTCGCTGCAGTCGGCCGTGCGGGCCGTGAACGAGGGTGCCTACTACTACCTGCAAAAGCCGTTCGCGAACGACGAGCTTCTGGCCATCTGCCGCAGGGCGGCCGAAGCCCGCCGCCTGAAGGTCGAGAACCGGGCACTGAAGCGAGAGATCCGGCGCCGCGACCGCGGCTCGGCCGAGCGGCCCGTGGGGCGGAGCAGGGCGTTTCTCGAGGTCCTCAAGCTGGCCGAGACCGTGGCGCCCACCGAGTCCACGGTGCTGCTCAGCGGCGAGTCGGGGACCGGGAAGGAGGTCGTGGCGCGCTACATCCACGGCCTGAGCGAGCGCTGTGATGGAGGCTTCTACTCGATCAACTGCGGGGCGCTCCCCGAGAGCCTGCTGGAGAGCGAACTGTTCGGGCACGTGAAGGGCGCCTTCACGGGTGCGGTGCGAGACAAACAGGGCCTGCTCGCGGCGGCGGCAGGGGGCACCTTCTTCCTGGACGAGATCGGCGAGATGTCGCCGGCCACCCAGGTGAAGCTCCTGCGCGCGCTGCAGGAGCGCGAGGTGGTGCCCGTGGGGTCCACCGAACCGGTGCCCATCGACGTGCGCATCATCGCGGCGACCAACCGCGACCTCGAAGAAGAGATCCGGCGCGGCCAGTTCCGCAGCGACCTCTACTACCGGCTGAACGTGATCGCCCTGCACCTGCCGCCCCTGCGCGAACGGCGCGACGACATCCCCCTGCTCGCCGACCACTTCCTGGGTCGTCTCGCGGGCGACGGCGAACCGTACGAGCTGACCGAGGACGCGCGCGAGGTGTTGGCGGAATACGACTGGCCCGGTAACGTGCGGGAGCTCGAAAACGCCCTGGAGCGGGCGGCGGTCGTGGCGCGTGAGCGGACGATCCGGGCCGACGACCTACCCGAGCGGGTGCGCGAGGCGCCCCCGCCCGCGCTCGTGAGCGATCACCTGCCGCCCAATCCGCCCATGGAGGTGATCGAGCGGGCCTACATCCAGTGGGTCCTCCAGGCCGAAGGCGGCAACAAGACGCGCGCCGCCGAGGTGCTGGGGATCGATCCGTCCACGCTGTACCGCAAGCTGAACCGCTACGGCCTCAACGAGAGCTGAAAGGGCATCGCATGCGTTTCTTCGAACGGAGGACCGGATTCGGAGGCGGGCCGGAGCAGCGCACGCCGCACCTGGACCGCGTCCGCCTGTCGGTGGTGATTCCCGCCTACAACGAGATCGCGACCGCCGAGACCCTGCTGCGCCGGGTCGCCCAGGTGCCCCTCGACCTGGAGGTGATCGTGGTGGACGACGGGTCCACCGACGGCACTCGCGACCTGTTGAAGCAGCTCGAGGCCGAGGGCCTGATCGACGTCCTCGTGTTCCACGAGCAGAACCGGGGCAAGGGCGCCGCCCTGCGCACCGGCTTCGCCCACGCCACCGGTGACGTGGTCGCGGTGCAGGACGCCGACCTCGAGTACGATCCGCTGGAGCTGCCGATGCTCCTGGAGCCGATCCTCGAGGGGAACGCCGACGCCGTGTACGGATCGCGTTTCCTGGGCGGTCCGCACCGCGTGCTCTTCTTCTGGCACTCGGTGGGCAACCGCTTCCTCACGCTCCTGTCCAACATGTTCACCGACGTGAACCTCACCGACATGGAGACGTGCTACAAGCTGGTGCACCGCGACCTTCTCAAGACGCTGCCGCTCACGGCGGACCGCTTCGGCATCGAGCCCGAACTGACCGCCCGGCTCGCCCAGGCCGGCGCGCGCATTTACGAGATGCCCATCAGCTACCACGGGCGCTCCTACCAGGAAGGCAAGAAGATCAACTGGAAGGACGGCGTGGCGGCGATCTGGTACATCCTGCGCTCGAACTTCTTCGGGCCCCGGCCACCGCGCTGGACGCCGCCGTCGGTGCAGCCGTGGGAGGCGCGCAGCCTGGGCGAAGGCGAGGCGCCGGCGGGCCTG
>RFGQ01000766.1 GCA_003695865.1 Gemmatimonadota bacterium
CGCGTACTCCGGGGCGTCGGAGGCCTCGCGGTCCCACTCCGTCCAGACCGGCTCGAGCCCCTCGGCCGTGAGCGCGCGGCGCAGCACGTCGCGCGCAGCGTCGGCGTTCGGGCAGTCCTGATCGTAGATCAACTCGACCGTCATCTCGCGTCCCTTCCTCAGGGTCCGTGGGGTGCCGCCGCGTCCTCCGGCCCCGCCGGCCCGGCCTCGGCCGCGGGCCGGTCGTCGCGTACCCGGCCCACGAAGCCGGTCATGCGGCCCAGTTCGTCGATCACCTCGTCGGGGGTCACGCGCGCGGGGTCGTAGGCGACCCAGCCCGAGCCCTCCTCGTAGCTGAAGCGCGCGTCGAGCACGCCGTCCATCCTCTCCACGGCCACACGGGCCGCCGCGGCGCAGCCCGTTCAGGTCATCCCGGTCACGGCGAGCGTGAGCTCGCGCGCACCCGCGGGCAGGTCCGCGTGCGCGCCGGCACCGGTCTCACCGTGGAGCGCGGCGTGTGGCGCGGCGCCGTGCTCGTGGTCCCCGTGTCCGTGCCCGTCATGGTCGTGGCGGGGAATCTGCAGGAGCACGCCCGCGCCCAGGACCACGCCGACGAGGATCCAGTCTCGTTTGCTCATTGCGGCCTCCTCGGACGCCTCACTCGGGTAGGAACAGCGTCTGCCAGCGCGGATAGGTGGCGAAGATCACCGTTAGTACCGTGGCGACCCACAGCATCACCTTCATGCGCCGGCGCACCTCGGGATCGGCGCAGGGCTTGCCGGGCTCGCAGGCCCGCTGCTCCTCACGGTGGAGCAGGGCGAAGCCCGCCAGGAGCGACGCGGCCGCACCGGCTAGAAAGAACGGCCGTAGCGGTTCGAACGTAGCCGAAAGGCCCGCGCCGGACACCCCCAGGGTCACAGCCAGCAGGGGACCCGCGCAGCACAGGGCGGATGCGAACGCCGCGGCGACGCCGCCGGCCGCCCACGCGAAGAGCTTGCGCATCGTTGCCTCTTGTTCCGTTTTCGTTGCGTTGCTCCCGGGTCCCACACTTCCGCACACCTGATACGCTAAACCCCGGACCATGGTCCGGGGTTTAGCGTATC
>RFGQ01000767.1 GCA_003695865.1 Gemmatimonadota bacterium
ATCGAGGGCAGCCGGGCCGAAGACCCGGCGCTGGGCGAGCTGTTTGCCGACTGGGGGCTGCCCACGCCGGTGTCGATCGCGCAGGTCGCATCGGTGCCCGGCATGACCGTCATCGGTTCGGGCGGCGTGCGGACCGGACTCGATGCTGCGAAGGCCATCGCGCTGGGCGCGAGCATGGTGGGCCTGGCCTATCCGTTCCTGGAGGCGGCCACCCGCTCGGCCGATGCCGTGATCGAAGTCATCGACCGCATCGTGCAGGAACTGCGGGTGGCCATGTTCTGCGTGGGCGCGGCTTCGGTGGACGCCCTCTCCCGCACGCCTCTGCTGGGACCGTCGGGACCCGTCGGCGGCTCGGCCGAAGCACCGGGGTGAGCGGCGCGTACACGGCCCGGCGGCCCACGGCGCCGGCAGAGCACCGCCGCGGCCGACCGATGACACACCCATTGATGGGCGCCGACCCCCTGACCCTCGCGCGCGCGCTCGTGCGCGGCGGGGGGGTGTCTGCGGCGCACCTGCCGACCGTGGGCGCCGCGTGCGCGGCATCGCTGTTCAGGGTGCCCTTCACGGCCGCGGAGCGGTTGTGGGCCGCGCTCCGCAGCCGCCGGTCGTCTTCTGCGCCCCCACCGCTCTTCCTGCTCGGCCACTGGCGGAGCGGCACGACCCATCTCTACAACACGCTCGCCCGCGATCCGCGGTTTGGTTGGGTGGAGCCCGTGGCGACCGGGCTGCCCTGGGATTTTCTGCTGCTGGGCCGTGCCCTGCGGCCGCTGCTCGAGCGGCAGTTGCCCGCGGACCGCGCCATCGACCGGATCCCGGTCACCCCCGATGCGCCCCAGGAGGACGAGGCCGCGTTGGCCAACATGCAGACGCTGTCGCTCTACCATGGACTGTACTTTCCGCGCCGCTTCCGCGACCGCGTCATGGAGGGCGTCTTCTTCGACGGGACGACGCGCGCGCAGCGGGAGCGATGGCTTCGCCGCTTCCGGCTCTTCCACGACAAGCTCCGCCTGAGGTGGCCGGGGCGACGTGTCGTCATCAAGAATCCCGTCTATACGGCCCGGGTTGCGCTGATCCGCGAGGTCTTCCCCGACGCCCGCTTCATCCACATCCACCGCAATCCGTACGTGGTCTTCCAGTCGATGCGGCGCTTCTACCGCGTGCTGCTCGATACGCTCGCGCTCCAGATCGAACGACCCGATCCGAACGAGATCGACGCGGTGATCCTCGATGTATACGCGCGCATGATGGAGGCGTACGACGCGGACGTGTCCGGGCTGGGTCCCGAGCGGCTCGTTGAGGTGCGCTTCGAAGCGTTCGAGGCCGACCCGGAACCGACCCTCACGCGGGTGTACGCGGCCCTGGAGCTGGGCGACTTCGAGCCCGTTCGGGATCGCATTGCGGCCTACGTGGCGTCCGTCTGTGGCTACCGAAAGAACCGACATACGTTCGACCCGGCCTCACGGGAGGCGGTCGAGGCTCGGTGGGGGCGCTGGATCGAGCGGTGGGGCTATGCACCCCCGGCCTGAGCCGTCCACCACATCCGACGGCCGGGAGGCTGCCGACGACGGCCCGCGTACGGGCTACGCAGGTATTGCCGCCCTGATCGGATTGGCCCTGCTCGTCGGGCTCGTGGCGGTGCAGGGAGTCACCGAGGTGTGGGGTGCTCTGGCCGGAGCCGGCCCGGGCCTGCTCTGGGTGGTGGCCGTGGCACCCGCCGCCGTGGCGACCGCGGGGCTGTCGTGGCGGGCTGCGCTCCGGGCCGCCGAGGCGACGGTGCCCCCCGGACGCCTGCTGCTGTGGAGCTGGATCGGGCTGGCCGTGAACTGGCTGCTCCCCGTGGCGCAGGTGGGCGGCGAGGGGGCGCGCGCGCACCTGGCCGCACGTCACGGTGTGCCGCCGCACGCCGCGCTCGCCTCAGTGCTGATCGACAAGACGCTCCAGGTGGCGGCGCAGGCCCTCACGACGGTCACCGCGCTGCTGCTGCTCATGTGGCACCGGCCGGGCCCGGTCGGACTCGCGGCCGGCGGGGTGGGCGCGGTTCTTTTCGCGCTGGCCGGCGTCGCGTTCTTCCGGGCACAGCACGGCGACCTGCTGCCGCTGGTCGGCCGGAGTCTCGACCGGTTCGCCCGGGGGGCGCGTTGGGAGCACTCGCTGAGCGAAGCCCGAAC
>RFGQ01000768.1 GCA_003695865.1 Gemmatimonadota bacterium
CGCTCGCACCAGCCCGCGGCCGGGGTGCGGACCCTGCGCGCGGCGGGCCGCCGCACGCATGTCTTCGGGGGCTTCTCGGAGCCCCGATGGGCCCACCCGCGCGCCGGGAACCGCCCCCCCGTACGAGGGTCTTTTTCCGTGCGGGCACGTGCGTCTGTCGTGCTCCGGCGTCTCCGTCGTATTGTGTTACAAGACGACCACGATGCCCGGGTCCGCACCTGCCCGGACGTCCGCATGTTCCCTCCGGATCCGAGAAGGCCGCCGATGCGCCCAGCTCCGTCCGCCCTCGTCCCCTCGCTCGCCGCGCTCCTCCTCCTGGCCGCCTGCGGCGGCGACGGGGGCACGCCGCCCTCGACGGTCAACAGCGTTTCGGTCGCTCCCGCCACGGCGACGATCGACGCGATCGGGGCCACGCTGACGCTCACCGCCACCGTTCGGGACCAGAACGGCCAGGTACTCCAGCGGGGCGTCACCTGGACATCGAGCCGCCCGGAGGTCGCGACGGTCTCTTCGTCGGGGCTGGTGACGGCCGTTGCGCCCGGGTCGGCGACGATCACGGCGACGGCCGACGGCGTCAGCGGCTCGGCGGGCATCGCGGTGGACCCGGCGGCCGCCACGCTCACCAAGCTGGCCGGCGACGCGCAGACCGGGCCGATCGGCACCGCGCTCTCCACGCCGGTGACCGTGCAGGTGTTCGACAGCCAGGGCAACGCCATCCCCGGCGAGCCGGTGAGTTGGGTGGTGACGTCGGGTGGCGGTACCGTGAGTTCGGCAGCGGTGACGACCGACGCCGAGGGGGTGGCCACCACGGGCTGGACGCTCGGCAACGAGGCGGGTCAGCAGACGCTCGAGGCACGCTCGGGCAACGCGCTCACCGTGTTCACGGCCACGGCCACGCCGGGCACCGCCGAGGGCATCGAGGTCTTCTCGGGCAACGACCAGGGCGCCGACCCCGGCTCGGAGCTGCCGCTACCGATCGTCGCGCGCGTCGTCGACGCCTTCGGCAACGGCGTGCCCGACGAGACCATCGTGTGGGAGACCGACGACGGCTCGCTGAACGCGTCGACCACCACCACGGGCCCCAACGGCACGAGCGGCGTGCGCTGGACGCTGGCCGACCGCGAGGGCGACCAGACCGCGCGCGCGATCTGGAACGGCCAGGACACGGCCGTCTTCCGCGCGGTGGCCATTCAGGCTCCGACGATCACGGGCATCACCCCCGACACGCTCATCGAAGGCCAGACCGCCACGATCAACGGCACCAACTTCGCGGCCGACCCTGCCTCGAACTCGGTGCTCATCGACGGCGTGAGCGCCACGGTGACCGGCGGGAGCACCACGCAGCTCACGGTGGTCGTGCCCTCTTTCTCGTGCCAGCCGGCGCGGGGCGCTTCCGTCACGGTCACGACCGCGGCGGTGCAGAGCGCACCCTTCACCCATCCGGTGCGCTCGGCCGACATACTGAGCCTGGCCGTGGGGCAGCAGCAGATTCTCAAAGGGCAGTCGTCCTACTGCTTCCAGATTCCCGCGAACGCCGCGGCGGACGGCTACCTGTTCGCCGTCCAGTCCACGGGCGAGGACCCCAACCGGACCACTTCGGTGCGCATCGAGGGCCGCGTCGCCCAGACGGCGTTCTCGGCGCCCGGGCTGGACGAAGCCGGCCCCTTCGCGCGCTACGTCGGCGTGGACGACGACGCGAGTCGCCTCCTGCCCCCGGCGCTCATGGCCCGCGCGCGCCGCTCACAGGAGCACATGAAGCTGCTCGCCTCGCTCATGGAGCCCGTACGTGACGCGGCGAGCCGGCCGCCGCTGGCCGCGCCTGCCGGTCCCCAGGCGGCGATCGTGGATTCGTCTCTCGCGGTTGGTTCGCAGATCCAGCTGCGCGTGCGCACCCTGGGCTCGGGCTGCAGCTCGGGCGACATGAGCACGGTCAACGCCGAGCTCAAGGTCAAGGGCACCCACGCGCTCTGGTTCGAAGACGTCGCCAATCCGGCGGGCGGCCTCACGACCTCGCAGATCCAGACGCTCGCCAACGAGTTCGACAACGTGGTGCGCGCCGCCGACGTGGCGGAGTTCGGCGAGGAGACCGACCTCGACGGCAACGGGCGCATCGTCATCCTCATCACCAAAGAGATCAACATCGACAACGGGACGGACAACTCCACGCTCGGGTTCGTGAACCCGTGCGATCTGTTCCCGCGCGCCTCCTTCGCGGCGTCCAACGAAGGGGAGTTCTTCTACATGCTGGCGCCCGACCCCACGGGGACGCACGGGCAGACCGTGACGGTGCAGGACGTGGTGGAGCAGCTCCCGTTCGTCGTGGCCCACGAGTTCAGCCACATCATCCAGTTCTCCAGGCGGCTGCAGTCGGGCGCCGACTTCATGAACATCTTCGTCATGGAGGGCCAGGCGACGCTGGCCGAAGAGATTGCCGGCCACGCGGTGACGGGCCACGCCGTGGGCCAGAACCTGGACGGCGACGTGGCCGTGGGCTCGTTCAACGGGGTCGCCTGGTACTTCAACGGCTTCGCCGACCTGGCGTTCTACTACGGGGCGAATACGACCACGCAGACCAAGGTCCCCTCGGCGCCCGAGATGTGCACGTGGATCGACGATCTGGACGACCCCTGCCTGTCGCGGCCCTCGTGGTACGGCGTCACCTGGTCGTTCCTGCGCTGGGCGTCGGACCGCTTCGGAGGCGCGTTCGGCGGTGAGGCGAACTTCCAGAAGGCCCTCATCGACAACACCGAGACGGGCTTCGACAACTTCCGCGACGTCCTGACGCCGCACGGCGACTTCCGCGACATGCTGGCCCAGTGGACCGCCGCGCTCTACGTGGACGACCGCGTTCCCGGAGCCGCGCCCGAGCTCACGTTCAGCTCGTGGGACTTCTTCAGCGTCGATCAGCGGCTGCAGCCCTTCGCCCGCATCGAGCCGCGGGACCACTCGTTCTCGAACTTCACCGACGACCGCACGATCCGCGATCCGTCGATCAGCTACCACATCGTGGACGGCTCGGCGCACGGCGCCATGGCGATCGAGATCAGGAATCCGTTCGGCGGATCGCTGCCCGCGTTCATGCAGGCGTGGATCGTGCGGATTCAGTAAGCGCTCGCGCGGCGGCGCGCTCCTCCGGGTCCCGCCCCGGGGGGCGCGCCCGCCGGCCGGCGCGCAGGCGCGCGCCCGGCGCTTCTCACGCCCTGAGCGCCTCCTCCGCGTGGCGCTCGATCAGCCGGTGGAGTACGTCGCCCTCCACGTTGCCGCCGCTGAGCACCAGCACCGTCTCGCCGCGCTCCGGCAGCGCAAGC
>RFGQ01000769.1 GCA_003695865.1 Gemmatimonadota bacterium
CCCCACCGCCTGCGCCGCGGAATCCGCCGGCGCCCACCTCGAGCCGCACAGTGAGCTGCACCTGGAACGGCGAGACGCGCCCCAGGCGCCCCGTGCGAGACAGGCCGAACTGCTCGTTCACGCTGTAGCGGAAGGCTCGCCGCTCGGGGTCGAACCCGGACGGGTAGAGCAGCACGGGGTCGGGGCGATCGACCTGTCCCCATCCGCGCAGGTCGTCGGCCCCGTGCAGCGCCTCGTCCAGACCCGCCAGCACGTTGTTCACGTCGAGCGAGATACGCAGCCGCCGGCCGAGTCCCACCCGGCCCAGGTCGGGCTGCAGGTTGAGCGAGAGGTCGAGGCTCTTCTGCCAGCCGCCACGGCAGCTGTTCCGACCGGCGATGCGGCCGAGCTGATCCTCGAGACAGCGCCGCACCCGGGCGGGCACCCCGTCCAGTACCGCCCGCACCGCCTCGGCCAGCGCCGGGTCGGCCGTGCGCTCGGGGTCGGGCACGAAGGCGGGGTCGTTGCGCGCCCCGTCCCCGTTCACATCGCCGCCCACGAGCGGCGTGAAGGGCGCGCCCGAGACGAGCCGCCCGACGAGCGAAACGTCTGCCCACGGCGCCAGGCCCACCGTAGCGAGCGCGGTGAAGGCGTGCCGTCGCTCGAAGCTGGAGGTGGCCCAACCGGGCCGGTTCGGGTCGCCGGCAGCGGGTGTTGAGGCGAACGCTTGAGCGGCCGAGCAACACGAAAACGACGACTGGTCGCGCGAGCGCGTGAACGTGTAACTGAGCTGTAGGTACGCCCGCGGCGGAAGGAAACCGCCCACGGCGGCGCTCGCCTGCCAGGTTTCGGAGGCCAGGTCGGAGTGCAGCTCGTAGACCGAGGCGAAGGTCGGATCGATGCGTGACGACGCCGGCGACACGGCCCCGGTCGCCTGCACCACCGTGGCCGGATCGCCGAAGAAGGGCCGCCCGGCTTCTTCGGGAAGCGGCACCACACGCTCGCTCGCCAGGTTGAGGTCGCGGGCGCCGTACAGCGCCACGCCGCGGGCCCACAGCACGTCGAAGCTCGCGTTCAGGAAGTCGCCGACCTGCTTCTGCAGCCCGAGCGACGCCCTCCACGAACGCGGGGCCTCGAAGTCGTCGGAGAACACCGTGACCGAGGGCGCGCGCTGCACCGTCACCGGGGGCGCCCCTCCCGCACAGGTGTCGGGGATGGCCTGCGGATCGTCACGAAACGCGCTCCAGTCGAAGCCCGGCACGGCGGGGCCGACGCATACGAGCGAGGTTTCGCCGTCGGAGAGCCCCGACTGCCGCTGCTGGAACGCCATCAGGCTGAGCGGCGGACGCCCGCGAAACTCGCCCACGCCGCCGCGCACCAGCGTGAGCGGCTCGTCCGCGTCCGAAAGCCTCAAGCTGAAGCCGATCCGCGGGCTCGCGTGTACCTCGGACGGTACCCGATCCGTCCGCCGCCCGAACGCCTGCTCGACGGCCGGGTTGAACGGAGCGGCCGCGTCGTAGCGGCTGGCCTCGAGGCGGACGCCGTAGGTGATCTGCAGCGGATCGCGCGGACGCCACGTGTCTCCCACATAGACGGCCAGGTTCCACGCCGAGCCATCGCTCGGAGCCCCCGCGAGCGTGCGCGTGAACGTGGCCGGGCGTCCGGCCTGGAGGGCGTCGAGCGACAGGAACGTGAACGTGCCGCGCTCGTTGAGCGTCGCCTGCTGGTCGAACGTCTGACGAGAGACCACCACCCCCGCCTTGAGCCGGTGCGTGAATCCCGCCAGGAACGAGACCTCGTCCCAGAGCTCGAAGCCGCCGTCACCCGCGTCGGTGGGCAGGCCCCGGTCGCCGCCGAAGACGAGCTGTTCGATTCCCCGCACCGCACCGCCGCGGCCGCCCGCACCCGGCGTGGCCGGGCCCACGAGATCCTGATTGACACGCACGCGTGCCTCGGGGAGCACCACGTCCGGCTCGACCCGGTTGCGCCCGCTGTTGGCCGACACACGGAGCTGGTGGACCCAGCTCCCGCCCAGGCGGCCCGTCCACGCCACCATGCCCCCGGCCGTCGTGGAGCGCGCCCGTCCCCCGTTCTCGAGCAGCTCGAACGTGCCCACGCGCGCGTGGTCCTGGTCGAATACCGAGCCGTTCACGCGCGCCATGAGGTTGTGTCCCCCGCCGAGCGCGAAGTCCATGCGCCCCATGACCGACACCCCGTCGCCCGTACGGTCGTAGGGGCCGCTCTGATGCTCGGGATCGACACCGTACGTGCTCCGCAGGATGTCCAGAAAGCGCGAGATGGAGTCGGGGCTCGCACCCACCCGTGTGGGAGCGAGGGTCGAGGGCGGCAGCAGCGAGAAGCGTTCGTCGGTGCGCCGCTGCACGGTGAACGACACGTTGTAGAACGCGCGGTCACGCACGAGCGGCCCGCCCACGCCCCCCGAGAGCCGGTGCTGCGAGAAGGCCGACCCGAAGCGCTCCCCACCGCCGCCCTGAAGGCGGGGATCGCGCAGATTGTACGAAAACGAGCCCGAAAAGCGATTGAGTCCTCGCGCCGAGGTCATGGCCACGAGCCCACCCGAGAACTGCCCGCGGGACACGTCGTACGTGTTCGTCACGACCCGCGTGGCGCGCACACCCTCCTCCGGTAGGTTCATCGGCGACGCGCCGCTGCGCCCTCCCGTGAGCCCCGCAGTCAGCGTGCCCCCGTCGAGCGTCACGGCGTTGAGGGCGTCCCGCTGGCCCGCCACCGAAAAGCCCGCCAGGCCGTTCAGGGTGTCGGCGTCCGTGAGCACCACACCCGGCGCGAGTGCGGCGATGAACTCGGCGTCGAAATCCTCGATGGGCAGCCGCTCGAGCAGCGCGCGCGGCATCGCGAATCCGCGCGCACCGGTCTCTCCCCGGGTGGGCGCGCGTCGGGCCGTCACCTCGATCCCCTCGATCGCGACCGGTTCGACGGTCAGGGTCACGCGGGCGATGAGCACCTCCTCGTCGGCCTGCCGCACCAGTCGCACGATCCGGTCGGCGAAGCCCAGCGACGAGATGCGCAGCGTGTAGGCGCCACCGCCGTCCGGGACGACGACCAGAAACTTTCCGTCGTCGCCCGTGGCGACGGTTCGCCGGATCTCGGTCACCAGCGAGGTCACCTCCACCTGGGCACCCGCCACCGGCCGGCCGGCCTCGTCGACCACACGGCCGGTGACGATGTCGGTCTGGTCCTGCGCCGCGGCGGGCGGCGGAGCGCCCCACACCCACAGGCCGGCGAGCAGCAGCGCCGCGGCCGCTCGCGCACCGCGCACCGGTGTCCGCAGGACCCTCACCGG
>RFGQ01000770.1 GCA_003695865.1 Gemmatimonadota bacterium
CTTCCGGGAGGAGTACGAATGAGCGCCCGGCCGCCGGTTTCGGCTCCGCCCGCCGCTCCGGCCCCGGTCGCCGCCCCCCCGTCTGCGCCGCTCGGGCACGAATCGACCGCGCGCGACCGCCGCCGCCGACTGCTGGGCGCGCTGTTCCATGCCGTCGGGGCGGCCTCGGCGACGGTGGGCGTGATCGTGCTGGCCGTGCTGTTGATCGACGTCTTCCGCGACGGCGCGGCCCAGCTCGACGCCGACTTCTTCCGCAACTGGGCGTCGCGCCTGCCCGAGCGGGCCGGCATCCGCGCGCCCCTGTTCGGCACGCTCTGGGTGGTGGGCCTCACCGCGCTCATCTCGGTGCCGCTCTCGGTGGGGGCCGCGCTCTACCTCGAGGAGTACGCGCCCCGCAACTGGATGACGCGCTTCATCCAGCTCAACATCGCCAACCTCGCGGGCGTGCCGTCGATCGTGTACGGGATCCTTGGGCTCACCGTGTTCGTGCGCTGGTTCGGACTGGGCCGCTCCGTCATCTCGGGTGCGCTCACGCTGTCGCTGCTCATCCTGCCGGTGATCGTCATGGCGGCCCAGGAGGCGATCCGGGCGGTGCCCGACTCGATCCGGCAGGCCGCCTACGGCCTGGGAGCGACGCGCTGGCAGGTGGTGCGCCATCACGTGCTGCCCATGGCCATGCCGGGCATCCTGACGGGCACCATCCTGGCGCTGTCGCGCGCGGTGGGTGAGACGGCCCCGCTCATCATGGTGGGTGCGGTCGCCTTCATCGCGTTCGCCCCGTCGGGGCTCGGGGATCCGTTCACCGTGTTGCCGCTGCAGATCTACAACTGGATTTCGCGGCCGCAGGAGGAGTTCCATCTGCTCGCCGCCGGCGCCATCGTGGTGCTCCTGGCCATCCTGCTCACCATGAACTCGGTCGCGATCCTGCTGCGGAATCGCTGGCAGCGTCGCGGCCCCTGACCCCACGCCGATTCCCATGCCCACCACCCACCCGATCGACACCGACGGACGCGCGCCCGCGCTCGAGGCGAGGGAGCTCTCGGTGTTCTACGGCGAGAAGGAGGCCGTGCGCCGCATCTCGCTCGACGTGCCCGCGAACCGGGTCGTCGCGCTGATCGGCCCCTCCGGCTGCGGCAAGAGCACGCTGCTGCGCTGTTTCAACCGCATGAACGACCTGGTTGCCGGGGCCCGCGTCGACGGGCACGTCCTCTTCCACGGACAGGACCTCTACGACCCGCACGTGGATCCGGTCGAGGTGCGGCGGCGGATCGGTATGGTGTTCCAGAAGCCGAACCCGTTCCCCAAGTCGATCTACGACAACGTCGCCTTCGGCCCGCGCATCAACGGCTTCACCGGAGACCTCGATGCGCTCGTGGAGGAGTCGCTCCGCCAGGCCGCCCTGTGGGACGAGGTGAAGGACCGACTCAAGGACTCGGCGTACGCGCTTTCGGGCGGTCAGCAGCAGCGGCTCTGCATCGCGCGCACGCTCGCGGTCAAGCCCGAGATCGTGCTCATGGACGAGCCCGCGTCGGCGCTCGATCCGATCGCCACCACGCGCATCGAAGACCTGATCCACGAGCTCAAGAAGGACTACACGATCGTGATCGTGACGCATAACATGCAGCAGGCGGCACGCATCTCGGACTACACGGCCTTCCTCTACATGGGGGAGCTGGTGGAGTACGGTCCCACCGACCTCATCTTCACCAACCCTGCCGAGGAGCGCACCGAGGCCTACGTCACGGGGAGGTTCGGATGAGCGACGGGCGAAGACACTTCCACGAAGAACTCGCGCTGCTCCAGGAGCGGCTCGTCGAGATGGCCGGCAAGGTCGAGGCCCTCGTGGCGGATGCGGTCGAGGCCCTGCGGGCGCGCGACCCGGAGCGCGCGCTCGACATCAAGGCTCGCGACGATGAAGTCGACGCCATCGAGCTCGAGATCGACGACCGCGTCATCGAGCTGCTCGCGTTGCAGCAGCCCATGGCCGTCGACCTGCGGCAGATCGTGACCACCCAGAAGGTCTCGAACGACCTCGAGCGGGTGGGTGACCACGCGGTGAGCATCGCCAAGAGCGCCTACCGGCTCTCGGACATGCTGCCGTTCCCCGAGCCCCGTGAACTGCACGAGATGGCCACCATCGCGCGTGGCATGCTGGCCGACGCCCTCGCCGCGTACGTGTCGCGCGACGCGGCGAGCGCGCGGGCGGTGTGCACCCGCGACGACCTGGTCGACGATCTGCAGGCGTCGATGTTCCGCGTGCTGCTCACCCACATGGCCGAGGACCCCAAGCTCATCAGCCCGGCGCTCGAGTTCCTGCGGGCCGGACAGAACCTCGAGCGCATCGCCGACCTGTCGACCAACATCTCCGAAGACGTCGTCTTTCTGGTCGAGGGCCACTCGATCAAGCATCACGCCGAGGAGCGGCGGGAGCGCCGGGCGCAGACAGGTGCCTAGGGCGGCGGCCGCCGTGGGGGCGTGACAGCGGGGTCTCGGGGCGGTGTTCCCTTGCCCCGTTCCCCCGCCGCCGCCTAACATCGGGGCTCCGGATCCCACGAACGCGTCCGCCCCCGGCGCGGAGGGCGGAGACCCGACGACCATGACCCGACCCCCAAGGTCCCGCTACTCGGGCGACCCCGAGGAGGGGGGCGCTCCGGCGCTGGACCAGGCCGACCCCGAGCCGCTCGAAGACGCGGTCGAGGACGCCGTGGAGCACCTGCTGGAAGAGGTGGGTGTCGAGACGCTTCCCCAGCCGGCGCTCCAGGCCGACGACCTCCGTGGGCGGGTCGCCGTCGTCACCGGGGCGTCCAGCGGAATCGGCCGGGCCGTCGCGATCGAGTTCGCACGCCGGGGCGTGCACGTGGCGTTCAACTTTCTCGACACGGGCGACGAGGCGCGGGCCGAGGCCGCCGAGGTCTCGCGTCTGCTGCGCGAGTGCGAGGTCCAGGTATTCTGCCAGGCCTGCGACGTGCGCGACCATGCCCAGGTGAACGCCTTCATCGGTGAGGCCACCGAGAGGCTGGGGGGCGTGCACATCCTGGTGAACAACGCGGGCGTCGGGCGCGATCGGGCGCTGTGGCGCATGACCGACCAGGAGTGGCGCACGGTCCTCGAGACCAACCTCTACGGCACGTTCTACTGCACGCGGGCCGTGGCGCCCTACATGCGCGCCCAGGAGTGGGGCAAGATCGTCAACGTCGCGTCGGTGCACGGCTTCCGGAGCGAGTTCGGCATCAGCAACTACGCCGCCTCCAAGGCGGCGATCATCTCGTTCACGCGCGCCTCGGCCCTGGAACTCGGCTCGCGAAACATCAACGTCAACGCCGTCGCTCCCGGCTACATCCGCACGACCCGCCTCACCGAGGGGGTGCCCGCCGAGCACCTCGACCGCGCCCGCGAGCTGAGCGCGCTCGGCCGCCTGGGCGATCCGCAGGACGTGGCCGGCGTGGTGCTCTTCCTCTGCTCCGAGGCGGCCCGCCACATCACCGGCGCGGTGATCCCGGTAGACGGCGGCTACCGGCTCTGAGCCGGCCCCGGTGCGCCCCCGGCCTGCGCACGCCCCGGGGTGAGCGGTTGGGCTGCGCCGCCGTGCCCTCGAACCCGGCGTCGCCCGGTGCGCCACGAGCCACCCGACTCCCCAGGCCGGCGAGCGCCGCGTCCCTC
>RFGQ01000771.1 GCA_003695865.1 Gemmatimonadota bacterium
AAGCCCCCGGCCGTCGCGGGTGTGCGGACCGGGCCGCCTCACCCTGTGCGGCGGCTCACGGCACGGCCGCCTTCTTCTTCGCGCCCGCGAAGTCGCCGGCGCGGACGATGGTGATCTTCGAGACGTCCAGGTGGCGGCGGACCGCGTCGAGGATCTGCTCGGGCGTGAGCGCGGCGACCTTCGCCTCGAGCTCGGCCGACCAGGCCATCGTGCGGTCGAAGTAGAGGTTCGAACTGAGCATGCCGGCCAGCGCGCCGTCCTGCGCCCGCTGGAGCTGCTGCTGCTGGAGCCAGCCCTGCTTCGCCGCCTCGACCTCTTCGGGGGTGAAGCCCTCGTCGATGACCTTCTGGACCTCTTCCTTGAAGGCGGCTTCGAGCTTCTCGGCGTTCTCCGGAGCGTAGATCGCGAAGGCGATGAAGGCGCCCGACTCGTCGATGGGGTGTCCCTGGATGGCTCCCCCCACGCCGTAGCTGAGGCCGTCCTGCTGCCGGATGCGCCGCGCCAGGCGCGAGTTGAGGAATCCGCCGCCGATCATGTAGCCCGCCAGCGCCAACGCCGGGTAGTCGGGGTCGCTGTCACGCAGCCGCAGGTTCTGCTGGGCCACGAAGAACGCGTTCGCCTTGTCGGGCGTCTCGATGACGATGTGTTCGGCGGGCACGTCCCTGAATTCGTTGGCGATACGCTCGTAGGGATGGGGGCTCTGCCAATCGCCGAACGCCTCTTCGAGCACCGCCCGCACCTCGTCCGGGTCGAAGTCGCCCACGACGGTGATGTTGCCGCTCTGCGGTCCGTAGAACGACTCGTAGAAGGCCTTCACGTCGTCCAGGGTCGTGGCGCTCACGCGCTGGATCGACTCGTCGATCGTGGGCACGTAGTTGGGATGATCCTCGGGCAGCGGGTTCATCGTGCGCTGCAGCGCGATGATGGCGAGCGGCTGCGGCTCGGTCTTCTGCGACTCGAGCGAGGCGAGCTGCTGCTCCTTGAGCTGCGCGAACTCCTCTTCGGGGAAGGCGGGTTCGCGCGCGATCTCTGCGATGAGGCGCAGCACGTCGGGTAGGTACTCGCGGGTGGTCTCGACCGACCCCGAGGCCTGCGTGGCCCCGCCTCCCACGCCGCCGCTGGCGTGCAGGCGGTCGAGTTCGTCCTGGATCTCCTGGCGGGTGTGGTGCTTGGTGCCGCGCATGAGCATCGAGCCGGCGAGGCTGCCGGCCGTGGTGCGCCCCCGCAGCGACTCGAGGTCGCCGAACTGCATGCGCACCCGGGCGACCACCGTCTGCCCACGAGTGGCCTTGGGTAGCAGCGCCACCTCCATGCCGTTCGACAGCGTGAACGTGATCGTGCGGCGGTCGATGTTGTCGGGTGTGGGCTCGAAGGCTTCGCCCGTGGCGACCGTGGTCTTTCCGCGATAGTCCCGCACCAGGGCTTCGATGTCGGGCACGTCGGGGATCTCGGCGCGGTCGGGCTCGTCGACCGGGTCGAACAGGCCGACGGTGCGGTTGTCGGGCTTCAGGTAGGCGAGCGCCACGCGCTGCACATCTTCGGCCTGCACCTCGGCCAGCCGGTCGCGGTGCAGGAAGAAGAGGCGCCAGTCGCCCATCGCCGCCCACTCCGAGAGCTGCAGCGCGAGCCGCTCGGGATCGCGCATGGTCATCTCGAAGCCCTTGAGCAGGCTCGTGCGGGCCCGGTCGACCTCCTCGCCCGTCACCGGGCTCACCAGCACGTCCCGCAGCGCGCCGTCCATGGCCTCGCGGACGGCTGTGAGGTCGCCCTCGGGACGGAGCTGGGCGAACGTGAGCAGCGGGCCGGCCTCGCGCAGCTGGAAGGCGAACGCTCCCGTCGACGTGGCGAGCCCGGGCTCGACGAGCGCCTTGTAGAGGCGCCCCGAGGGTGTGTCGCCCAGCACCTGGGCCAGCACCTCCACGGGTGCGAAGTCCTCGTGGCTTCCGGGGGGCACGTGGTAGGCCATCATGGCGATCTTGGTCTCGCCGACACGGTGCAGCGTCACGGCTCGCTCACCGTCCTGTACGGGCTCGCGGGTATAGGTGGGCCAGATCCGGTTGGCGCCCGTGCGGTCGGGCCTCGGAATGGCGCCGAACTTCTCGACCACGAGTCGCAGCGTGGGCTCGGGGTCGAACTTGCCCGCCACCACCAGCATGGCGTTGTCGGGCTGATAGTACTTCCGGTAGAAGCCCTGCAGGCGCTCGATGGGCACGTTCTCCACGTCGGAACGGGCGCCGATGGTGGACTTGCCGTAGTTGTGCCAGATGTACTGGGCCGCCATCACCCGCTGCATGAGCATGCGGAACGGGTCGTTCTCACCCGACTCCATTTCGTTGCGGACCACCGTCATCTCGGAGTCGAGGTCTTCCTTGGCGATGAACGAGTTCACCATGCGGTCGGCCTCGAGGTCGAGCGCCCAGGCGAGGTTCTCGTCCGTGGCCGGAAAGGTCTCGAAGTAGTTGGTGCGGTCGAACCAGGTGGTGCCGTTGGGACGCGCGCCGTGCTCGGTGAGCTCCTGGGTGATGTCGGGATGGTCGGGCGTGCCCTTGAACACCAGGTGCTCGAGCAGGTGGGCCATGCCCGTCTCGCCGTAGGCCTCGTGCCGGGAACCCACGAAGTAGGTGATGTTGACCGTGGCCGTCGGCTTGCCCGGGTCGGGGAAGAGGAGCACGCGCAGCCCGTTGTCGAGCCGGTACTCGTCGATGCCCTCGACGTGGGTGACGAACGTGGCCCCTTCGACGTCGAGCTGAGCGTGCACGGGCCGGGCCAGCGCGAATGCAAGCGCAAAGGCCGCCAGGCCGAGCACGGCCCGGGAGCGGGCGGTGGTATACATGGAAGGTTCCTCCTGACCGGGCGCCGGGGAGGCGCCCCTGAGCGTGCTGCCGGGGACCGTGAAGTTACGTGTCCGTGGCGGGCCGCGCACGAAGTTTTCGCGCGCGGTTCAGCGCCGCCGCCAGTTCGAAGCGGCGAAAGCCCGCAAGCCCGCCGGTGCGGCGTGCGTCCAGGGCGTCGAGCCCCTCCTCGGAGAGCGTCCGTTCCACGTGCCCGAGCAGCTCGGCGACCGTGCGGCGCCCGTCCACGAGCCCGTGGAGCCGCAGCAGGGCGTGCGCCAGCGCCTCGGCCTGGGCCGGGTGCACGAGCTGCTCGACGGCGCTGAGGTCGATCGTCTCCACGCCGACCGATACGGTGTGCGTGCCACGCGCCTTCACGGAGCGCTCGCGGCGCCCCCGCCGCGGATCGAGCGAGCCCGGTTCGACGACGCGGGCCGGCCGCCCGGCGAGCGGGGCGGGTGCCTCGGGGCGGCGGCCGGTGGGGACGCGCGACGCCACCCGACGGGCTTCGGCCGTGAGGTCGGCGGCCCGGTAGTCCCGCATTCCGACCACCGTGTCGGCCACGTCCAGGTAATCGCCGCTGCCGCCGATCACCAACACGCTGCTCACTCCCCAGCGTTCATAGAGCTCGCGGACGCGGTCGACGAAGGGGGTGATGGGCTCGGCGGCGGCCGGCACCAGCTCCTGCATGCGGCGGTCTCGGATCATGAAGTTGGTGGCCGCCGTGTCCTCGTCGACCAGCAGCAGGGTCGCGCCGACCTCGACCGCCTCGAGGATCGCGGCGGCCTGGCTGGTCGAGCCCGACGCGTTGGGGGTGGTGAAGGCGCGCGTGTCACGGCCGCCCGGCAGGGTGCCGATGAACGGCGAGATGTCGACGCCGCCCACGGCACGCCCGTCCTCGGCGCGCACCTTCACCGCGTCGGGCACGGTCACGACGAACTCCCGGCCGTCGCCGGGCCGGTGGTTGTAGACCCCGCGTTCGAGCGCGCGCAGCAGGGTGCTCTTGCCGTGATAGCCGCCACCGACGATCAGGGTCACGCCCTCGCGCACGCCCATGCCCGTCACCGGCCCGGCGTTGGGCGCCTCGAGCGTCACGCGCAGGGCGTCCGGAGCCCGGAAGGGTACGGCCTCCGCGCCCTCGAGCGGCCGGTCGTCCACGCCGCTGCGCCGGGCCAGCATGGCGCCGTCGGCCACGAAGGCCACGAGCCCCGCCGGGCGCAGTTGGGCGCGTAGGGCCTCGGCGTCCTCGTTGACCAGCGCGTGCTCGAGGAGCACGTCGGGCCGGTGGGCTCGGGCGAGGAG
>RFGQ01000772.1 GCA_003695865.1 Gemmatimonadota bacterium
CGAAGGCGTTGACTTCGACGCGATCGACGGCCGACCGGTGCGCCACGTGTTCCTCATCGTGGCGCCGCCCCTCGAGGTTTCGAACCAGTACCTGCCCGTGCTCGGTAAGATCGCCCAGTTCGCCAAGGACGCGGCCGTGCCCGGCCTGCTCGACGATCTGAGGACACCCGAGGAGTTCCTGCGTCTGCTCGACGAGCAGGGTCCCTGAGGCGACGGGCGCCCCCGCGCGCGTGCGTGCCCCCCGGAGGCCGGGCGCCCGAAAACCCTCAGGCGCGCGGGTGGAACGAGCGGTGCACCTCGCGCAGGTAGCTTCGGTCGACGTGCGTGTAGATCTGCGTGGTCGAGATATCGGCGTGACCGAGTAGCTCCTGCACGACCCCCAAATCGGCGCCACCCTCCAGCAGGTGCGTGGCGAACGAGTGGCGGAGCGTGTGCGGGCTCACCCGCCGCTCGTCGAGGCCCGCGCGGCGCGCGGCACGCTTGACGAGCGTGAACACGCTCTGGCGCGACAGGGGCCCGCCACGGTGATTGAGGAAGACCTTGCCGCCGCTGCGTCCCCGGTCGAGCGCGGGCCGCACGTCGCGCAGGTAGCGCTCGAGCGCCACGCGCGCCGGACGCCCCACGGGCACGATCCGTTCCTTGGCGCCCTTCCCCAGCACGGTCGCTAACCCGTCGTCGAGCGCCAGATCGGCGACGCGCAGCCCCACGGCCTCCGACACGCGCACGCCCGACGCGTAGAGGAACTCGAGCAGGGCACGATCGCGCCAGTAGAAGCGATGTGTGTCGTCGAGCGCTTCGAGCAGTCGCGTGACCTCTTCGGGGCTCAGCACGTCGGGCAGCGCCCGGGTGGCCCGCGGGCTGTCGAGGTGCTGGCTGGGGTCGTCGGCCAGTACGCCCTCCACGACCAGCCAGCCGAAGTAGGTCCGCGCCGCCGACAACGCCCTGCGCACCGACGTGGGCCTGAGCCCGGCCTCGACGAGCGCGTACACGTGGGCCCGCAGCGCCCCCGCGTCGACCGCTTCGGGCCCGCCGAACCCCCGCTCGTCCAGGTCGCCCACCAGCCGGGCCACGTCCCGCCGGTAGGCCTCGAGCGTGCGCTCG
>RFGQ01000773.1 GCA_003695865.1 Gemmatimonadota bacterium
CGCCTCGCCCTCCCCGCGCTCGGGGAGCCGTACGGCCCTCTGCCTCTGGCTGCCCACGTTCGAACTGCGCCTCGAGCTCGTGCGCAGCCCCGGGCTCGACACCACCTCCGTCGCGCTCCTCTCCCCCGGCGAGCACACACGGCGCACGATCTGGCAGGTCTCCGAACGCGCGGCGGCCTCGGGGGTCCAGCCGGGCCAGTTGGTGTCTCAGGCCGTCTCCCTGTGCCCCTCGCTCACCCTGCTCGAGCCCGACCCGGCCCACTACGACGCGGCGGCCGCTGCCATGCTCGACGCTCTCGGCGACGTCAGCCCCGTCGTCGAACCGGCCGGCCGCGGCCGCGTGTTCGTGGGCATGGACGGGCTCGGCCGCCTCCACGGACGCCCCCAGCGCTCCATCCAGCGCTGCTTCCAGGCCCTCTTCGGCGTCTTTCCCCGGCCGCTCGTCGCGGCCACCCGCGCGGGGTGGGCGCCCGGCCGCTTCGCCGCCTGGGTCGCCGCGGTCGGCGCGCGTCCCGGAGCCCCCCTGATCGTCGAGGAATCGGCACTGCCGGCATTCCTGGCCGAACAGCCGGTCGCCGCGCTGCCCGCCGACGAGGCCACGCTCGAGCGCCTCGAGCGCCTGGGCATCCGCACGCTCGGAGACCTGGCCGCGCTCCCCACACCCGCGCTCGTCGCGCAGTTCGGCGCGTTCGGCCGCACGGCCCGGGCCTGGGCCACGGGCTCGCGCATCGACCCCGTCCGCCCATTCCACCGCCCGCGTCCGGTTCGAGTTTCCCTGGACCTGCCCGCGCCCGTCGGTAACACGGAGGCGCTGCGCGTGGCCCTGGAGCGTCTTCTCGACCGCGCGCTGGCCCGGCCCGCCCGGCAGGGCCGCAGCGTACAGGGTGTACGCCTGATCGGACACCTCGAAGACGGAGGCTCGTGGTCGGTGGACGTCGTTCTGCGTCAGCCCACCGCGTCGCGCGACGACATCGCGTTCGCGCTACGCGCCCGCATGATGCTCGCACCCCCGCAGCGGGCCGTCGAACGCCTCACGGTCGAGTTCTTCCAGTTCGGTCCGGCCAGCCGACAGACCGACGTGTTCGACCGGCGTGAGGAAGCGGGCCGCGACACCGCCGCCCGGGCGCTCGACGAGGGAAACGTGCCCGGAACACTTCGCCGGGCCGTCCGGGAACTGAAACTCAAGCTCGGCTACTCCCCGCTCTATCGGGTGATCGAGGTGGACCCGTGGTCCCGCATCCCCGAGCGCCGCCACGCCCTCCTGACCTTCGATCCGTGAGCCGCCCCATGCCCGGTGCCCCCCGCGACGAGACGCCCTTTCACTCCTCCGTCGCCGCCCATCCCTCCGTGGGCGAACGGCTTCGTCCCCTGCGGACCCCGTCGGAGATCCGCGTCACCACCGATGCCGCCGGCATGCCGGTCGAGCTGCAACGACGAGGGAGGAAGTTTCGCGTCATCGCCGTGCGGGAGCGCTGGCGGATCGACGACGAGTGGTGGCGACGCCCGATTTCCCGTGAGTACTTTGCCCTCGTGCTCGAGGACGGCCGCCCGGTCATCCTCTACCGCGATCTGGTCCACGGAGGCTGGTACGGACAGTAGCACGCCCTCCCGGGAGAACGATTCCGTGCCGGGCCGCGATACCGGCGACCCCGCCGGCAGCCTCCTACCCACCCGCCCGGTCGAGGTGTTGCGCCTGGAGCGCGTGCCCCGGCGAACGGATCGGTTGCAGGTCCACTTCGCGGGCTGCGAGCCCGTGGAGTTGGCGCTCGAGGTCGTCGAGCGGCACCGGCTCGCGGCCGGCGACGTCCTGGACCCGCGTACCCTGCGCACCCTGCTCGACGAGCACGAGGCCTGGCGCGTCCGCTCGGCAGCCCTCTCGCTCCTGTCCTACCGGGCCCGTGGACGCGAGGAACTCGGCCGTCGCCTGCGCCGGAAGGGATTCGCCGCCGCCCGCGTGCGCCGCTGCCTGCACGAGCTCGAAGCCGCGGGGCTGCTCGACGACCGGGC
>RFGQ01000774.1 GCA_003695865.1 Gemmatimonadota bacterium
GCCGCGTTGGCGCCGATACCCAGCGCGAGTGAGATCACGGCGACCGCCGTGACGAACGGAGATCTGAGCAACGGGCGCAGAGCCGTGCGCAGCGCGTGCATCCACCCTCCCCTCTCTGCCCCGCCTCGTACCTGCCCGGATCCGAGGGGACGGGGGGTCCCCCGGGTCGGCCTCCCCGCCGCCGTACGCGACGGACCCGCCTCCGGTTTCCCGCGCGACGGCTTCCGGCGCCGCGGTCGTCCGGTTCGACCACGAAGGGGCGCTCCGGGTTGCAGCGCAAGTCTGGCCGCACAGCGGCACGCGCGCGAAGATTGCCGTCATGGACAACGACCACGACCGTGGATCGGTGGAGCCCACGCGCGACGCTCCCCGGCCGCTCGCCGGCGTGCGCGTGATCGACCTCACGCAGAACCTGGCCGGCCCCTACTGCACGCAGATCCTGGCCGATCTGGGCGCCGACGTGGTGAAGGTCGAGCCCCCCGGCGGCGACCGCTGCAGGGCCTGGGGGCCGCCGTTCATCGCAGGGCAGAGCCCGCTCTTCATGGCCGTCAACCGCGGCAAGCGCAGCGTGGTGCTCGACCTGCGCGACCCCGATGCGGCCGGGGCTCTGCGGCGGCTGGTGGCCGGCGCCGACGTGTTCTGCGAGGCGTTCCGGTCGGGCGTGGCCGAGCGCCTGGGGTTCGGCTACGAAGACGTCCGCGCGCTGCGGCCCGACGTGATCTACGCTTCGGTGACCGCCTACGGCCCGGACGGGCCGCTGGCCGACCAGCCGGGATACGACCCGCTCATGCAGGCCTACGCGGGACTCATGTCGGTGACCGGCGAGCCCGACGGGCCGCCGCTGCGGGCCGGCGTATCTCTGGTGGACTTCGCCACGGGCGTGTGGACGGCGCTCGGCGTGCTCGCGGCCCTGCGCACGCGGGAGCAGACCGGCGAGGGCACCCACGTGGTGGCCTCGCTGCTCGACTCGGCCCTGGCGATGGCCTCGTACCACCTGGCCGCGGCGGCCGAGACCGGGCGCGCACCCGAGCGGCAGGGCACGGGCCTGGCGATGATCGCGCCCTACGAGGCCTTCCCCACCCGCGACGGCGACGTGATGATCGGCGCGGCCAACGACGCGCTCTTCGCCCGCCTGTGCGAGGCGCTGGAGGCGCCCGAGCTGGCCGCCGACCCGCGCTTCGCCACCAACCCCGAGCGCGTCCGCAACCGGTCGGCCCTCGCCGCTGCGCTGGCCGACCGCACCCGCGCGCTCACCCGCGCGGACCTGCTCGAGCGCCTGCGCCGCGCGCGGGTGCCGGCTTCGCCCGTCCACGACGCGCTCGAGGTGCTCGCCGACCCGCAGGTCCGCGCGACCGGCATGCTCAGGCCGCGGCCGCTGGAGGGCGCGCGCGACTACCGCGACGTGGCGCTGCCGCTGCGCTGGGAC
>RFGQ01000775.1 GCA_003695865.1 Gemmatimonadota bacterium
CCCACGACGGGATGCCCCATGTGCGCCAGGTGCACCCGGATCTGGTGGGTGCGCCCGGTGCGCAGTGCCACTTCCAGAAGGTCGGCCGCCAGCCAGCGCTCCTTCACCCGTACGCGGGTCACCGCCCTGCGGCCGCCCTCTTCGACGACCGCCATACGCTTGCGGTGCCGCGGATCACGGCCGATGGGTGCGTCGACCACCAGGTCGTCCTCGTCGAGGTGCCCCCACGACGCGGCCTGGTAGAATCGCTTAATCTCACGTCGCCGCAGCGCGTCGGAAAGGGCCTGATGGGCCTCGTCGTGCTTGGCGACCAGCAGCAGACCCGACGTGTCTTTGTCGAGCCGGTGCACGATGCCCGGCCGCAGCGTGCCTCCGATGCCCGAGAGGTCGTCGACGTGCGCGAGCAGCGCGTTCACCAGCGTGCCGGAGCGATGTCCCGGCGCGGGATGTACGACCATGCCCGCCGGCTTGTTCACGACGAGCAAGGCCTCGTCTTCGTAGAGCACGTCGAGCGGGATCGCTTCGGGCTCGAGCGGCGAGGGTTCGGGGGGCGGCACCTCCACCCGCACGACCTGTCCCCCGCTCACCCGCTCGGACTTGCGCGGGCGTCGCCCGTCGAGCGTTACCCGCCCCTCCTCGAGGAGCGCCTGAGCGCGCGTGCGGCTGCACCCCAGCCGGTCCGCGACGAACGCGTCGACGCGGGCGTCCTCGCCCTCCCGCACCACCAGCTCGTGGGTCCGCGCCTCCACGGCGCGCTCAGCTCCCCCGGCCGGCGGGCTCCAGCGCGACCACGGCCGCCAGGCCGTCCAGCGACACTTCGGCCGTGTGGGCGTACCCGTCCGCGCCGGCCTCACCGTCGGCCACGTCGACCTCGACGGCCAGAGTCTCGCCGGCGATGAAGGCCGACCACGTCTGCGCCGCCTCGACCACGGGCGCGGGGCCCCGCACCGCCAGGCGGATGCGGTCGGTGATGTCGAGTCCCGAGTCGCGGCGCAGCCGCTGTACCCGGTTGACCAGTTCGCGCGCCAGCCCTTCGGCCCGCAGCGCGTCGTCCAGCTCGGGGTCGAGCGCCACCGTGTGGCCCTGTTCGGTCTTGACCACCCAGGGGCCCTCGGCCGACTCCACCACCTCGAGGTCGCCCGCCTGGAGCTCGTGCGACTCGCCGTCCACCTCGATGGTCACCGCCTCGCCGCTCCGGTAGGCGGCGAGCGCCTCCTGCGGCAGCGCCCGGATGGCCTGCGCCGCGGCCTCGGTGCGCTTCTGGAAGCGGGGGCCGAGCGCCCGGTAGTCGGGCCGCGCCGACAGGGTGACGAGCCCATCGGAACTCGACAGGAACTCGACCTCCTTCACGTTCAACTCGTCGCGGAGCACGTCGAGCACTTCGGGGCGCAGCGTGCGTCCGCCGGGCACCACGGCGCGAAGGGCGCGCAGCGGCTGGCGCACCCGGATCTTCACCTCTTCCCGCGCCGCCCGGCCCAGCGTCACCAGTAGCCGCGCCGAAGCCATCTCGGCCTCGAGGTCGGCGTCGATCCCGGCCTCGTCTCCCTCGGGGAAGGCGGCCAGGTGCACGCTCTCGCCGGTGAGCGCCCGGTGCAGCCAGTCGGCGACGAAGGGCGTGACCGGCGCGGCGAGCAGCGCCACGGTGCGCAGCGCGTCCCACAGGGTGCGGAAGGCCGCGGCCTGGTCGGCGGCGTCGCTGTTCCCCCAGAACCGGGCCCGCGAGCGCCGTACGTACCAGTTCGACAGGTCCTCGAGCACGAAGTCGCCCAGCAGCCGGTAGGCCCGCGTCACCTGATAGGCTTCGAGTTCACGCCGGACGTCGGCGGCGACGTGCTCCACGCGCGAGGTCAGCCAGCGGTCGAGCACCGCGCGCTCGGCCACCGGGGGGTCGGCCTCGGAGGGGGCCCAGTCCTCGACCCGGGCGTAGAGCGCGAAGAACCGATAGGTGTTGAACAGCGTGTCGAAGAAGCGGCGCGAGGTCTCGCGCAGTGCGTCGGGGTCGAAGCGCTTGGGCACCCAGGGGTTCGAGACCGTCACGAAGTACCAGCGCACGGCGTCGGCCCCGTGCTCGCGTACCGCGTCCCAGGGGTCGACCACGTTGCCGCGGCTCTTCGACATCTTCTGCCCCTCGGCGTCGAGCAGCAGGTCGTTGACCACCACGTTCCGGTAGGCGGGCCCGAGCCCCAGCATCGTCGAGATCGCGAGCAGCGAGTAGAACCAGCCGCGGGTCTGGTCGACGCCCTCGCAGATGAAGTCGGCGGGAAAGTGCCGCCGGAAGTCCTGCTCGTGCTCGAACGGGTAGTGCCACTGGGCGTAGGGCATGGCCCCCGAGTCGAACCAGACGTCGATCACCTCGGGCGTGCGGCGCATCGTGCCGCCGCAGTGCGGGCAGGGCCACGTGTGGGCGTCGAGGAAGGGCCGGTGCGGATCGAAGTCGTCGGGCAGGCCGCCCACGCGCTCTGCGAGCGCCTCGAACGAGCCGATCCACTCCACGTGCTCGGGGTCGGCGTCGCACACCCACACGGGCAGCGGCGTGCCCCAGTAGCGGTCGCGCGACAGCGCCCAGTCCACGTTTCCCTTCAGCCACTCGCCCATGCGGCCCTCGCCCACCTCGGGCGGATGCCACCGCACCGCTTCGTTGTTGGCGAGCAGCTCGTCACGCAGCGACGACGTGCGCGCGAACCACGAGTCCCGGGCCAGGTAGATGAGCGGCGAATCACAGCGCCAGCAGTGCGGATAGCTGTGCACGTGGGTGCCGAAGCGGAACAGCAGCCCGCGACGCTCGAGCTCTTCGACGAGCACGGGGTCGGCGTCCTTCACGAACATGCCGGCCACCACGGCCGTGCCCTCGACGAAGCATCCGGCGTCGTCCACGGGCCGCAGCATGGGCAGCCCGTAGCGCTGGCCCGCCTGGTAGTCGTCGGAGCCGAACGCGGGCGCCAGATGCACGATGCCCGTTCCGTCCTCGGCCGACACGAAGTCCTCGGTCACCACGGTCCAGGCGCGCTCGCCCGCATCGGCGGGCACGGGCACGAGGTCGAGCGGCCGGCGGTAGCGGCGGCCGTCCAGGTCCCGGCCGGCGTAGCGCGCCCGCACCTCGGCGCCGTCGCCGAGCACGGCCTCGACGCGGTCTTCGGCGAGCACCACCCTGCGGCCGTTCCAGGCCACCTCGGCATAGGTGAGATCGGGATGGACGGCCAGGGCCGTGTTCGACGGTACCGTCCAGGGCGTGGTCGTCCACACCACGAACGCCCGTCCCTCGGGGTCGTCCCGGCCTTCTTCGTCCACCCAGGGCGCCAGGAAGTACAGCGACGCGTCCTCGACGTCGCGGTACCCCTGCGCCACCTCGTGCGAGGAGAGCGTCGTGCCGCAGCGCGGGCAGTAGGGCACGCTCTTGTGGCCCCGGTACAGCAGCCCGCGCTCGGCGAGCTGAGCGAGGATCCACCACACCGACTCGATGTACTCGGCGTGGAAGGTCACGTAGGGGCTCGAGTAGTCCAGCCAGTAGCCGATGCGCTCCGAGAGGCGCTCCCAGTCCTCCTTGTAGGTGAACACCGACTCGCGGCACACCTCGTTGAAGCGCTCGATGCCAACGGCCTCGATCTCGGGCTTGCCGCTGATGCCCAGTCGCTTCTCGGCCTCGATCTCGACGGGCAGGCCGTGCGTGTCCCAGCCCGCGATGCGCGTGACCGAGCGGCCCTGCATCGTCCGCAGGCGGCACACGAGGTCCTTGATCGTGCGCGAGAACACGTGGTGCAGGCCGGGCCGACCGTTGGCGGTGGGCGGCCCCTCGAAGAAAACGAAGGGCTCGCCGTCGGCGGTGGCCTCGAGCGTGCGGCGGAAGAGGTCCTCGTCACGCCAGCGCTGCAGCACTTCCTCTTCGAGGTCGTTCAGCGTCGCGGGAAGTTCGGGATAATCCATCGATCGGTGTCGGATCGTCGTGGCGGTCGTCGTAGGGATCGGGCGGCGGCGGGGCCACGGGAGCGCCGCCGGGCCCGCTCAGAGGTCTTCGATCACGCGGCGCACCAGACGCGTCAGCCGGGGCTCGGCCTCCATGGCGGTGCGTATGATGGCCTGCACGTCGGCCGGTTGGAGCGCGTCGGGCAGGCACATGTCGGTGATGATGCACACGGCCATCACGCGCATGCCGGCGTGCCGGGCCGCGATCACCTCGGGCACCGTCGACATACCCACCACGTCCGCGCCCGCCGCGCGCAGCATGCGGTACTCGGCCCGCGTCTCGAGGTTGGGCCCCGTCACGGCCGCGTACACGCCCCGGCGCAGCACGATGCCCTCGTCGAGCGCGACGGCCTCGGCGGCGGCCTGGAGGGCGCGGTCGTAGGGCTCGCTCATGTCGGGGAAGCGGGGGCCGAGTTCGTCGTCGTTGGGGCCGACGAGCGGGTTGTCGCCCAACAGGTTCAGGTGGTCGTCGAGCAGCACCAGATCGCCCGCCTCCCACAGCGGATGCATGCCACCGCACGCGCCCGACGCCACCAGCACCTCGGCGCCAAGCCGCCGCAGCACCCGCACGGGCAGCGCGATCTGCTGGAGCGTATAGCCCTCGTAGCGGTGGAAACGCCCCTGCATGGCCGCCACCGGCACGCCGCCCAGGCGGCCCAGCAGCAGCCGGCCGGTGTGGGTCTCGACCGTCGACAGGGGAAAGTGCGGGATCTCTTCGTACGGGATCGCCGCCTCGACCTCGATCTCGTTCGCGAGTCCGCCCAGGCCGGTGCCCAGCACGATGGCGACGCGCGGCTCCAGGTCGGAGTGGGACCGCACCGCCGCGACCGCCTCGGCCAGCCGGGTACGCTGCTCTGCGAGCGTCGGCACGCTCATGCGTCCTCGTCCTCGCGCGGCTCGGGACGCAGCGACGAGAGCCACAGGTCGTCGGCGGGCAGCCCGTCGGACGCCTCGCCGGCGTCGGCCTCCCCTCCCCCGTCCGCCGCCCCGGCGGCGCCGGGCTCCGTGTCGCCCAGGATCTCTTCGAGCGTGGGGACGTCGGGCGCCAGGTCGGCCACCTCGACCGCGTCGTCGTCGGGGCCGTCCGTCGCACCCCCGTCGTCGAACGCCCACCCCGACGGGCCCACACCGCCCGGCGCCGCCGGCGCCTCGCTGCGGCCCGGTAGCTCGGCGGGAGCCACATCCGTCTCGGGACGGTCGTCCGACCCCGGCGTCCCGTCCCCGGTCGTACCGCCGGCCGCGTCCAGAGGCGTCTCGGCGCCCACGGGCGTGGCGGGCGTAACGGGCGTAGCCCACGCATCCGCCGGAGCGTCGAAGGGCGCGCCGGCCCCACCGGTCGCGCCGCCCTCGGCCGCGTCGTCGGCCCCTTCGGCTCCGTCGTCCTCCGGCCACGCCGGCGCGCCCGGTTCCCCGGACCCGGCCGCGGGCCCGGCCAGGCTGGGAC